>NZ_CBDTNW010000170.1:0-92706 GCF_965361815.1 Rubneribacter sp. | reverse complement strand
ACATCTGGTTCAACGGCTTCATGAACCCGTTCGTGCTGGGCGCGCTGGGCGTTGCCGGCAACGAGTACGTCACCATCAAGGAGTTCACGAAGTCCGCGTACGCGTACGCCGTCATCGCCATCGTGGCCATGATGGGCAGCATCCCGCTGTGGATGGCCATGGGCCTGTGCTGAGCAAGCCGTTTGAAGCGTCTCGCCCCGCCAGCGCGATCTGGCGGGGCCTCCGGCTTCACCACGCCTCGCCGTTGCTGCAGCCCACCTGCTCCCTCGGCGCCGGCGAGGCGTGGCGAAACGAGTTTCTTGGAGAGGAGTCCGCATGAACATCCCCCTTGCCATGCTTGTCCTGTACATCGTTCTCACCGTGGGAATAGGCGCCGTCGTGGCGGCGCGCGGGAAGGTGTCGTCCCGCCAGTTCCTCACCGCGCAGGGAAACCTTGCGTGGTACATGATCGTCCCGCTTCTGTTCGCCGAGATGATGGCGGGGGCGGCCACCATCGGCAAAGCCGCCACCGGGTTCACCACCGGCATATCGGCTGTGTGGGTAAACTGGGGCATGTCCATCGGCATGATAGTGTTCATTGTGTTCGCGGCGCGGTTCTACCGGGCCATGCACAGAAAATACGACATTTTGTCCGTGCCGGAGGCATTCCGGTTCATGTTCGATGAGCGCTGCCGCGCCGTGATGCTCATCATCGTGGTGGTGACGTACTGCTTTCTGTACTCGTCCCAACCCATCAGCGCCGCAGCGCTCATCGCCCCCATGACCGGCCTTGACCCCACCCTCCTGGCCTGGATGGTGTCCGCGCTGTTCATCTTGGTCACGTTGATGGGAGGCATGCGGGGCTTGGCCATCATGAACATCGTGCACATGGTGGTCATGTACGCGGGGCTTGTCGTGGCCACGTCGGGCAGCCTGAACATGGCCGGCGGCCTGGCGGTCCTGCAGGAGCAGCTTCCCTCAAGCTACTTCGACCTGCTGCAGCCAGATCCCTGGTCAACCTTGGCAAACGCCATCGGCATCGGCATCAGCTTCCTTGCGGCGGCCACGATGGTGACCGCCTCCATATCGGCCCGATCGGCACGCGACATGGGCATTGGGGCTTGGGGAGCTGCGGCCATCGTCATCCCGTTCGCCACCCTGCCCGCCATCATCGGCATGTGCGGCGTGCTGGTCATGCCCGACGCGGACCCGAACTCCATCCTGTTCTCCATGTCAAATGCCCAAGGCCCCGTCGTGGGAGGCGTGGTGTCCATGGCTATTGCAGCCGCCATCTGGTCTTCGGCACCCGCCGCGTTGCTGTTCGTCTCCAACACGCTCACGCAGGATTTCTACGCCGTCGTGCGACCGCACAGCACCGACCGCCAACGCCTTGCGTTCTCGCGGCTCATGGTGGTGGCGCTGGGAATCGTGTCCACGTGGCTGGGACTGAACGCCTCCTCCATCTTGGGGCAACTCTACGCCGCGTTTCAGATTCGCTCGGTGGTGGGCGTTGTGCTTCTGGTTGCCATGGTGTGGCCGCGCGTGAGCAGCACAGCGGCGTTCTGGTCGATGCTTGGCGGGGGCGCCATTGCGGCCATCTGGCATTTCGCCGGCAATCCCTGGGGCGTTGAGCCGCTGTGGCCCGCGTGCGGATTCACTATCGTCGTGCTGGGGGCGCTGACGCTTGTTAGCAGGCAGCAGGTCTCGGAAGGATACCTGCGTTACAAAGCCGCCCGCGACGAGCTAGCCGAAGCCGAGGGGAGAGCGGTGCGCGAACGGAAAACGAGCCGCTGACCGCCCTACGCCAAGCCCAGCCACACGCTCACTTTGGGCACGTAGCCCATCACGAAGATGATCACGATGAGCGCGGGAATGCCGTACTTGAGCCACGGGCGCGCCCACACGGGAAACCTCGCGCCCTTGCCCGCGTCGGCCTCGGCAAGGAAGCTCTCCCAACCCCAGCCCTTGCGCGTGGTGCAGAACAGCACGAACAGCAGGCTGCCCAGCGGCAGCATGTTGTTCGACACGATGAAGTCCTCGATGGACTGGATGTCGCCGATGGCCGGAATGGAGATGTCGGAAAGCACGTTGAACCCGAGCGCGCACGGAAGGCTGAGCACCGTGACCAGCACGGCGTTGGCCAGCACGGCGCGCCGGCGCGTCCATCCCCATTTGTCCATCGACCAGCTGATCAGGTTCTCGAACACGGCGATGACCGTCGACAGGGCCGCAAACGCCATGAACACGAAGAACAGCGCGCCCCACACGTTGCCAAGCGGCATCTGCCCAAACACCATGGGCAGCGTGACGAACACAAGCGACGGACCTTGATCGGGGCTGACACCGTAGGCGAAGCACGCCGGAAAGATGATGAGGCCGGCCAGCACGGCGACGACGGTGTTGAGCGCCGTCACGGACACGGCCTCGCCTGTGAGGCTGCGCTCGCGGCCGATGTAGCTGCCGAATATCTCCATCGCCGCAATGCCGAGCGACAAACTGAAAAACGCCTGGCCCATGGCGGCGTACACGGCCTCGCCGAACGTGCCCCACTGCTCGGCAAAAGTGGTGCCCGCAAACAGACGCGAGAAGTCGGGAACAAGGTAGAACGCAATGCCCTCGCCCGCGCCTGGCAGCGTGACGGCGCGCACGCAGAGCAGCAACATGACCACGAACAACGTGGCCATCATCCATTTGGTGACGCGCTCGACGCCCTTTTGCAGGCCCATGCTGCAAATGACGAAGCCGATGGCGATGGCGGCCAGCATCCACCCCACCAGCTCGCCGGGATTGGCGAGCATGGCATTGAATATCTGCCCGGTGGCCGCAGCGTCGGCAGCGCCGAACGTGCCCGAGGCCATCTTGGGAATGTAGGCCAGCATCCAGCCGCACACCGTGGTGTAGAACATCATGAGGATCATGCAGCCGACGTATCCCCACCACGAAAACCAGTGCCAACGCCGCGAGGGCTGCAACGCGTCGAACGCCTGAGCGGCCGATTTCTGGCTGGCTCGGCCCACGGCGAACTCCATCACCATGACCGGCAACCCCAGGATAACCAAAAACACCAGGTACATGAGCACGAACGCGGCGCCGCCGTACTCGCCCACGATGTAGGGGAACCGCCACACGTTGCCCAAGCCAATGGCGCAACCGGCGCTGATCAAGATGAAGCCGAGCCGCGATGCGAACCGCTCGCGCCCGACCGGCTGCGCGCCGACGGCGGCCTCACCAACGGTCGAGCGCGCGCCGGCGGCCTCACCTACGACCGAGCGCGCGCCGGCAGTCCCCTGCTCCTTGTCCATACCACACTCCTCTTGCGATCGCTTGCGCGAAATTGCTCAAAAATTGCGTCAAGATTTTAGCGCAAGAACGCAGTCGGAAGAGCCTGAATGCGGAAACGCCGGCGCAGGAGCGCGCCGCCGAGGCGCGCCCGCGCCGCGAATGGGGAGCACGGCCCTGCGCCGAATGGCTACAACTCCTTGGACAAGCGGGCAAGCTTGCGCTCGATAACCAGATCGGAGACGCCCTTCGCAACAAGCAGCACGCCGAGCACCAACACGAACATGGCGGTGGTGGCAAACGGGTTGGCGATGATGACGATGCCCCCGATTGCAACGGCCACGCTCACGAGCATCGCAACCACCCAGACGCCGCCTTGGTACGCGCGCAGCTCAAGCGATCGAACGGCGTTGACCACGCCGCCGATAAGCAGCAAAACGCCCAGAATCAGCGAGAAGAACCCCGCAACAACCTGCGGAAACATGAACACGAGCAAGGCAAGGACCAGCAGCACCACCGCATTGGCGAGCACCAAGGGGGAGCGATAGCGCGGGCCAGCCGAGCGCAGGTAGGCAACGAGCGAAGCCGCGCCCGACACCGCTAGGTAAACGGCGAGCATGTACACAACGGCGATGGCGGTGACGCCCGGCAAAAACGCCAGCAGCAACCCCAAGACGATGGACAAGACCGCCTGGGCGACCATGTTCGAGCGAACCGCATCGAGAAATGTTTTCATAGGAGAGCCTCTTTTCCAAAGGTAGCAGAAGACGCATGGCCCCTTTCAGGCGAGCGCCCACCATCCACTATACACGCCTTGGGGGCGCGAGGGGCGCGGAGAGCGACAACGATACGAAAGGGTAACGCGCTGATCGGGAGGCTTGGGGCGGGCGGCTGAGTTGGCAGGCCGGATTGGGAGGTTTGGGGCGGGAGGCCGGGTCGGGCGGCTGGGAGCGAATCGGCAGTTGGAGTAGCTGGACGGTTGGGGCTGGCTGGCGAGATGATCGCGTCATCTTGGGCTGTCCTCGGACCGCCGTAGGATCGTCGGCGCCACAGCGCGCCTGCATCACCCGCCCGCGCATCCTTCCACGTCACAAACTCAACGCCGCAAAGCCGTGCAAGCCCCGTCATCTCGAGTTCGCTCGCCCCTGTCACCTCCCCGCCCACGATCCGCGCATAATCCGCGCCACTCACCCGCCCATGATCGGTTAGTACTGCGATGGGTACGGAAAGCTAGGGGCACCTACCGCGACTTCCCGCCCGCGATCCCTCGCCCGACTTCCCACCCAAACCAACCCCTCGTCCACCACCCGCGCATGCCGCGCACCGCGCATCGCCGCTCGCCCGCATGGCGCATGATTGTGTTCGTTTCATGGTGGGCAAACTAACACTTGAAGCCGCAACGCAGCATGGGTATTATTTGTTCTTGCCGCTTTTCCTGCCTGAAGCGCTTCGTGCAGGAAGGGTAGGCGCAATGATGCGGGGTGGAGCAGTCTGGTAGCTCGCCGGGCTCATAACCCGGAGGTCGTAGGTTCAAATCCTGCCCCCGCGACCAGCATTTACACAGGTCAGCTTACTGATTCAAGTAGCTGGCCTGTTTTCTTTTGTCTCGCAGCAGGCATGCTCCCTGATGCCCTCAACGACGCGCTGTGCCTTCTTGTGCTTCTTCTTGGTGGTGCCGTCCTCTTGCTTCTTGTCGAAGGTGGGCGACAGGCGCGCTAGCGCATGACGTCAGTTTCGTAGGGCTCGTTTTCGGCCTGCTCATCTCCGTAAGACTGCAGGTGCATCACCCTGCACGAGTCGCTGCAGAATTGCTTCGTGTTGCGTTGTTGCTCGAAGAAGCGGTGACAGTGCTTGCACACGCCAATGGCTCCGACTCTCTCCTCCTTGCTAAGGCCGTCTGCGAAGTAGGACCAGGCTTTGGACAGGATGGTGTGGTGATATTTGTAGGTAGTGAGATCACATTCGTTTATCATCTTGCGCTCGCCGGACATGAGCAGCGAGAACGCCGTGGAGACATACGACCTGACTGCGCTTTCCATGTCAGCGGGCTTGTGGAGATGCATCTGTTTGATGGCCACGTGGGTGCTGAAGCCGAGAAGCACGTTGCCTGTGTTGTTCTTGAGCTTCTCATAGTAGTCGTGCAGGAAGACCGGCTCCTCAGCGTCGATGGTGCGCATCTCAGCCTTGCGGTCGCCTACGGGAAGGCCGTGTTCCTCTAGCGAGTTTCGACCAAAAAAGCAATCCGCATGGTATGATGCCGTCAGTAAGCCCGCCTGGCCTCTGCTTTCGAGCATGCACACTGGCGGGTTTTTGCCGCTCTAAGGACCTTTTCCCATGAAGTACACGAAACCGTTCCTCACATACGAGCAGCAAGCCGACCTACTGATGGTCGAGCACGTCGAGGTCTACATGCGCACCCAGCTCGCCTACCTACTGGCGGAGCAGACCGGATCGTTCGGCTTCCTCGAGCGCGGAAACCTGCCCAGGCTGAAAGGTGACGCCTACAACAAGTACCTGCGTGTCGAGGCCCAGGGCGTCCAGCGCGGCATCGCCGGCTGGCGCGACCACCCACTTGTTGGCGCGCGCTATGGCGCGGACCACTTCGTCCACGCTCGCGGGGACCTCGGTGTCGAGGAGCCGCTTTTCTCGGGGACGTAGCAGACGCCCCGGACGACGCGTGCTATCTCCCCGCTTTTCTCGATATATGAAGATTGAGGCGAATCGTCCTGGCAACTATCAAGCGGGCTGGTTCGGATGATTGCGCAGGATTGCCCATGGGGACAAATTGCCCCGGCGGTTGCGGCGTCCATCAGCCCCCCTCTTCCAACGTCGCCAGCATGGCGCGCAATCGCGAAAACGGCACCGAGCGCATGCTCCGCCTCGAAATACGCCAGAGCATGCAGGGAAGGCGCGCCGAAGCCTTGACGACACCGCAACAACCGCATCGCAGGCAGGCGATGAAGGGAGTCCCGCGCCGCCTTGAACAGCAGAGCGCCTACCAGCGCTTTTCATTCCCTGGATCGGCAGGCTCGTCGGTGCCTTGCAGCACTGCCCTCTCCCAATCGGCGCGACGGACCCGGGGACGGTGCTCCACTCCCTTGAACCACGCCAGCACGTGGTCGAGCGAAACGGGCTCGTAGCCGTTGGCGTCCACCCCCACGTCGTAGCGCAGCAAACGCTGAGCGCGGCACCATTCGTTGTAGGCGCGGCTCGCGTGGATGTGCCCGTGCAGATGAATGGACCCGTGGGCCAGCGACGGCCAGTCCATCAACGGGTAGTGCGACAGGATGAGCTTGCGGCCCCCGTCTATCTTGACGGTGCAGATGAGCGGTTCCACGACGAACGTGCCGGCCACGCCGGGCTGCGCCCAATCCTTGTCGTGGTTGCCCGGCACCAGGCGCACGTTGCGGCAGGCGATGCGACGGCGCCAAGCGGCCGCCTGCTCGCGGGTGATTTTGAACGAGAAGTCGCCGAGGATGTAGAGGACGTCGTCGGAAGCGACGTGCGCGTTGATGCGGTCGACGAGCGCTTCGTTCATAGCGTCAACGTCGGAAAACGGCCGCCCTGTGAATTCGACGGCTTTGGCGTGCCCTAGGTGAAGGTCGGATGTGAACCAGATCATGATACGCTCCTCGGCAATGCGGGCCACCACTATAGCGAACGAGCGCTGCGCAGGCAAGCTTCACGCGCATCCGCCCGTCGCAGCTACGCAAGCGACCCCGTTTCGGTAAATATCGTCGAAAAATTCTCGTCCGTTACCGTAGTGACGCAAGGCTATCGTCAAGGGTTTGCTGGGGACGCTAAACCGCATCTATGGGCGAGTCCGACACGCCAAGCACGCGAAGGCGCGGGCGGCGCCCAGGCACATTGGACGCGTAGCAGACGTACAGGCGCTCGGACGCATTGGACATTTGGGTACACGGGCATACGACGTACCAGACGCGGACGCGGGACGCTTGCGCGCCAGAATGTTTCACGTGAAACATTCGTTCCGACTTACCTGTTCGCTTGCGGGCGGTTCCATTGCACGGACGGACTGGTCCGCAGCGCTCACCGCGCCTTCGCCTGGTAGCCCTCGCCCCAGGTCCACATGGCGTCGATGATGGGGCGAAGGCTTTCGCCCGTGCCCGTGAGCGAGTACTCCACATGCGGCGGCACCTCGGGATACACGCGACGAATCACCAGCCCCGCTTCCTCCATATCGCGCAGGTTGGACGTGAGCACCTTCTGCGAGATGCCGCCGACGGAACGCTGGAGTTCTTTGAAGCGCATCGTCTTGTTCAGCAGCAGGTCGCGCATGATGAGCAGTCGCCATTTGCTGCCGATGAGCCGCACGCATGTCTCCACCGGGCACGCCGGCAAATCCGCACGTTTCGGCGCGTGCTCGTTGCTGAACTCAGCGTATGCTCCGTTTGTTCCATCCATGAGAATCCTTTCTTGCTCCGTGCGATGCCGCAACACAGCGCGCGGCCTTTTTTCCCCGTCGCAAAGTCCCTCCTGCGGCAACGCGCCTTGCGGCTGCCATGATCCAACACGACTTCGCGCATTGCCGCGGCGCCCCCGCATCGTTGCGGCGCGCCTCGGCCGCACACCGTCCCCCTTGCATTGCCGCGGCGCGACTCCCCGCATTGCTGCGGCGCGACTCCCCGCATCGCTGCGGCGCACCCCTTGCATCGTCGCGGCGCATCTCTCGCATCGCTGCGGCGCACCTCGCACATCGCTTCGACGCTGCCTCCTGCATTGCTTTATAGTTACCAAAAGGTACCTACAGCACAATATTGTGCCTACTTTCCCTTTGGTGCTCTGCATTCTAAGCTACGTTTCGTCAGAACGCAAACGGGCAAAGCGCCCCTACGAGAAAGGAACCCTCATGAAGATCGCAGTTGTCGCCGCGAACGGCAAAGCGGGCACGCTCATCACAGAAGAGCTGGTGAACCGCGGCAGCGAAGTGACCGCGTTCGTGCGCGGCGAGAACCGGACGGCCGCGCAGCACGCGGTGCGCAAGGACCTGTTCGATCTCGAAGCCACCGACCTCGCCGGATTCGATGCGGTGGTGGACGCCTTCGGCGCTTGGACGCCCGAGACGCCGCCCCAGCATTCCACTTCGCTTCGGCATCTGGCCGACCTGCTCTCCGGCACCGACACGCGCCTGCTGGTGGTGGGCGGCGCGGGCAGCCTGTTCGTCAATCCGGAGCACACCGTCACGCTTGACCAAACCCCCGAGTTCCCCGACACGTTCAAGCCGCTAGCCTCCGCCATGGCCGAAGCGCTGGCCGAGCTGCGCACGCGCGACGACGTGCGGTGGACCTACATAAGCCCCGCAGCCGACTTCCAAGCCGACGGTGAGCGCACGGGCGAATACCTGCTGGGCGGCGAAGAGCTGATAACGGGGTCTCAGGGATCCGTCATCAGCTACGCCGACTACGCTATTGCCCTGGCCGACGAAGCGGAGAGCGGCAACCATGTGCGCGAGCGCGTTTCGGTGGTGCGCAAGTAGCGCCCTCCTTGACGCAATGGGCGTGCACGACGCAAGAATGTTTCACGTGAAACATTCTTGCGTCGTATCGCCGCGAACGGACGGGGCAAGCAAACAGGGAGCTGCTTTTGCTGCGAACAGGCCAAGGTGGCTGTTCCGTCGCAAGCGGCGCAACGGGGAACCCGGGAATGTTTCACGTGAAACATTCGTTTGCCCTGTGCTCTTGGAATCGAAAAGAATGGGCAAGCAAGAGGAACAGCGACTGCCACGAGCAGGCGGAACGCAGCTCCTCTGCCAAGAGCAGCGCAACAGGACGCAACAGGGCGAAGCGCAGAAAGGCGAAGCACAACGGGACGCAGCGCAACAGGACGTGGCGCAACAGAGCGAGGCGCAACAGAGCGAGGCGCAACAGGACGCGGCGCAACGGAGCGAGGCATAGAAAGGCGAGGCGCAGCGCGTTTCACGCGGGACGCCTGCTTTGACTGCGCCGCGTCCAACGCACCAAACGCGTTCAGCGCGCAAAGAGCGAGGGTCCGCGCTCAAAGCACGGACCCTCGCTTCGCATCATCCGAAAAGGCACTCGGCCTTCAGCGAACGCCCTACGGCGCGGACCAGCTTACTCGTCCTCGCCTGCAGCCTGCTTCGCCGCCTCGGTCACCGAGGCGTTGGTGATGAGGATGAGGCTGGCCACCGACGCCGCAGCTTGCAGCGCCGTGCAGGCCACCTTCGCGGGATCGGCCACGCCCATGGAGATCATGTCGCCGTACTCGCCGGTCACGCAATTCAAGCCGAAGCCCTGCTTGGCCTCCTTGGCCTTTTCCACTTCCACGTTGCCGTCGAAGCCCGACGCGTACGCCAGCGCGCGCAACGGCTCCTCCACGGCCTTGCGGACGATGTCGATTCCCAGCTGCTCGTCGGCGTTGTCGCACGCCAGCGCGTCCACGGCGGACGCCGCCTGCAGAAGCGCCACGCCGCCGCCTGCCACCAGGCCCTGCTCGGCGGCCGAACGCGTGGCCAGCAGCGCATCCTGGATGCGGCTGCGAATCTCGTTCATCTCGCTTTCCGTGGCGGCGCCCACCTTCATCACGGCAAGGCCGTTGGAAAGCTTGGCCAAACGCTCGCGCAGAACGTCGCGGTCGTAGTCGGTGTGCTCGCGCTCAAGGTCGTTGCGGATCTGCGCGCAGCGCTCCTCGACAGCCTCGGGCTTGCCCTTGCCCCCGATGACCGTGGTGGTGTCCTTGGTGATCTGCACCAAGGCGGCACGGCCGAGCATGCTCTTCTTGGCGTCGGACAGGGCCAGGCCGCGATCAGGCGTGATGACCTCGCCACCCGTGAGGATGGCCAGGTCCTCCAGCTCCGTCTTGCGGCGGTCACCGTCCATGAGGCCGGGTGCCTGCACCGCCACGCTGATGAGCGTGCCGCGCGCACGATTCAAAAGCAGCGCCTTCATGGACTCGCCGCGCACGTCGTCGGCGGCAATGAGCAGGGGATGGCCCGAATCCATGACTTCCTCCAGCACGGGCACGACGTCTTTGAAGTTGTCGGCCAAGCGCTGGTCGGTCATCAGGATGTAGGGCTCCACCAGCTCGCCTTCCATGCGGCCCATGTCGTCGGCCATCTGCGGAGAGATGAAGCCGTGCTCGAACATCATGCCCTGGCGAAGCTCCACCTCTATGCCGAAATTCTGCGACTTCTCCACGGAGATGATGCCGTCTTTGCCGATGGCCTGCAGGGCGTCGGCGATTTTCTCACCGATCTCGGCATCGCCCGACGACACCGTGGCGATTTCCGCGAACTGGTCGCGCGTGGACACCTCCACCGCGTCTTTGAGCACCGCTTGCTCGATGGCGGTGGCGGCGCGTTGGATGCCGCGGCGCAGCGCCAGCGGATCGGAGCCGGCGGTCACGCAGCGCACGCCCTCGCTCACGATGGCATCGGCCAAGATGGTGGCGGTGGTGGTGCCGTCACCTGCGTCGTTGTTCGCAGCGATGGCGGCCTCGCGCACTATCTTCATGCCCATGTTCTCTATCGGGTCCGAAAGATCCACGTTGGCGGCCACGGTGGCACCGTCGTTGGAGACGTTGACTTTGGGCTTCTCCTTGGGCTTTTCCATTGCCACGTAGCGGCCCTTGGGGCCTATGGTCACCCGCACGGCATCTGCCAGTTTGCTCACGCCCGCAGCCATCTTTGCGCGCGCGTCGTTGTCGAACGCGATATCCTTGGACACGATCCTGTTCCTTTCTCGCTTTGCAGGGCGCGAGGCGCCCGTTTCGGTGAGCGAGCGGCCGCCAAGGAACGCAGCGCAGGTTCTTGTGCAGCCGCCAGAAAAGTCGCTAGGGAAAAATTAGCACTCTTTCGCTTTGAGTGCTAGTCATACGGGGGCTTTCGCGCAAGGAATTCAAAGCACGGGCCAGGCATCCGAGCGAGGGCCAGGCATCCGAGCCCCGGTCGGGCATCCGAGCGCGGGCCAGACCCGAATGCGCGTGCGGTTCCGCGCCCCGCCTGCTTCGCTCCGCTCCGCGCTCCCCGTCTGCCGCCGCGTCCCCAACGCAGCGCGTTTGGCTGCTGCGCAAACGCAAGCGTTGCACTACAATCGAAGGCGAAACACGCCGCAGATCGCAAAGGAGCTTGCCCATGGCCGTCATCGATGCCCATGCCCACATCTACCCCGACAAAATAGCCGCGCGCGCCGTGGACGCCATCGGAGAGTTCTACCTGGTGGACATGTACGGCAAGGGCACCGCCGAGCACCTGCTCTCCGTAAAGGACCGCTCCCCCATCACGCATTTCATCGTGCATTCGGTGGCCACGTCGGCGCGTGCGGTGGAGGGCATCAACGACTTCATAGCCACGCAGTGCTACGTGCATCCCGAGTTCATCGGGTTCATGACCATGCACCAGGATTACCCCGATCCCGAGGCCGAGATAGAGCGCGCCATCAGCTTGGGGCTTCGCGGCATGAAGCTGCATCCGGACACGCAGAAGGTGAACATGGACGACCCTCGGCTCATGGAGATCTACCAGATGATAGAAGGCCGCATGCCGCTGGTGGTGCACACCGGCGACTACCGCTACGATTACTCGCATCCCCGGCGCCTGGCGCACATCTTGAAAACGTTCCCCGACCTGGTGGTGGACGCGGCCCACTTCGGCTTCTGGTCGTGCTACGAAGTGGGGTACGACACGCTGCACCACCTGGACAACGTGTTCATCGACGCGTCCAGTTCCCAGTTCTTCTTAGGGCCGCGCCGCACGCGGGAGCTTGCGCGTCTCTGGGGCACCGACCGCGTGATGTTCGGGTCCGACTTCCCCATGTGGGATCCGGTCGACGAGTACAACCAGTTCGTCAACGCGGGATTCAGCGAGGACGAGCTGGAGAACATGCTGTGGCACAACGCCGAGCGCTTCGTCGGCGTGAAGGTGGACTGAGGGGCGCGCAACACGGCTGCACCCCCGCGCGCCGCAAGGCGCGGCGGATGCGGGGCTTACGCCTCCTCGGCCTCTTCGGAGGCGGACTCCAGCACCACGCGGATCTTGTCGATGCGATGGCGGTCCATGTCCATCACGGTGAACGACGCCTTTTTGCCGCCGTCCTCCACGGAAACGGCGTCGCCCTCGTCGGGAATGCGGTCGAACAGCGTGAGCAGCAAACCGCCCGCCGTCTCGCACTCCTCCGACTCCTCCGGCTCGAAGCCGATAAGCTCCACCGTGTCGTCGATGGGCAGCGAGCCGTCGATGAGGTAGCTGCCGTCGTCCAGCTTCACCACTTCGTCCGTCTCGCCGTGCAGGTACTCGTCGTCTATGCGCCCGACGATCTGCTCCATGATGTCGCTCATGGTGACGATGCCCGCCGTGCCGCCGTGCTCGTCTATGACCACGGCGATCTTCGTGCGTTCGGCCTGCAGAGTTTGCAGCAGCTTCGCGATGGGGATGCCCTCGGGAACCGCCTGGATCGGGCGCACGCGTAGATCGTCCACCGTGGCGTCTTGCGGCAGCGTGTAGAGGTCCTTCACATGCACGAAGCCGACGATGCGGTCCTTCGTGTCGCGGCACACCGGGTAGCGCGTGAACTTGTAGGACTGCACCAGCTGCAGGTTCTCTTCGAGCGAATCCTCCAGGTCGATGCAGATGACGTCGGTGCGCGGGGTCATGATGGCCTCGGCGTCCTTGTCGCCTAGATCGAAGATGTTGTCCACGTACTCGTTTTGCTCGGGGTCGATGAGGCCGCTTTCGGTGCTCTCGTCGATGAGCAGCTTGATCTCCTCGTCGGTGTACACCTCGTGCTCGTTGGCCACGTCGTGGCCCAAAAGCTTCATGACGCCGTTCGTGATGGAGTTGAACAGCCACATGACGGGGTACGTGATGCGGTAGAACCACACGAGCAGCCCCGCCGTGAGCAGGGCCCAGCGCTCCGTGGAGAAGATGGCGAGCGACTTAGGGATAAGCTCGCCCACCACAATGTGCAAAGCGGTGATGATGATGAAGCCCACGGCCACGGCGATGGCGTGGATGGCCGCCTCCGGCAAACCGATGGCTGCAAGAGCGGGCGAGATGAGGGCCGAGACAGCCGGCTCGCCCAGCCAGCCCAAGGCCAGCGAGGCCAACGTGATGCCCAGCTGGCACGCCGAAAGATAGGCGTTCACGTTGTCGGCGATGAGCTTGGCGTACTTGGCGCCGCCTTTGCCCTCGTCAAGGGCTATTTCGATCTGGGACTTTCGCACGCGCACGAGCGAGAACTCAGCAACGACGAAAAAGGCATTCATGATCAGGAAAAACAGAACAAGAAGCAAGCTGATTGCTGGGTGCATGGCTGCGGATGGTCCTCCTTTGTATGACATTCGCCTCGCTATCGTACGACACCGCTCCCCCCGGGTCGGTCGGCTGGTCGCAGAAACCCGCAGGTTTCCATAAGTGGGGGCCGAAGCGACGCGACGGAGGCGGGCGATGGCGGGGAACGCAGAGGGGGCGGGCGGCCGAGGCGCTGCGCGCTGGCGGGTTCGTCGAGGTTGGCGGTTGCCATCGCAGGCTCGGACGCAATGGACCCAGAAAAAGGCGGGCGCTTCGCGTGAAGCGCCCGCCAACCGACAGACTATGCAGCGACGGACTACGCACCCACAGGCTCGCCCTTGTCCAGCCCGCGCCTGCGCCTGCGGCGCGCGGCGATCGTCGCCGTGGCGGCAACCGCCGCGACCACCAGCGCGAACGGCAGGCGCGCCCACAGGTCGCCCAGCTTGGGCAGAGGCTTGATCGCTCCCTCGTCAAACCACAGCCCCAAATCCACCGCGTTGCCGTCGGCGCGCGTCCAGCTTGCCACATGCACCAGATCGAAGGACTGCCCAAACGCATTGGCCCCTTCGGATCGGGCCGAGCCGGGCGTCAAGGCCGCAGTCGCGCCGAGCGCGTCCCCGCGGTCGAGGTCGAGCGGCGCGAAATCGTTGTCCTCGTTGTCGCGAGTGTTGCCCTGCGCGTCAAGCTCGGTGACGTGCGAGCCCTTCGGCCCCTCCGCGCGCACGCGGTACTGGTAAGGCGCGCCTGTCTCCGAGCAGACGGGAAGCTCCTCGAAGCGATAGGTGCCATCCTCGCCCGAAGGCATGCCGGCCACGTCCGTCCAACCCTCGTCAGTCCCGGCGACAGCGGGCCCGACGGCCGCAGAGGCGGGCGCCGCATCGCCGCCCGTCGCAACCTCCCGGCGGTCCAGGCGCACCTCCACGCCCACGAGCGGCTGCTCTCCCACATCCTGCAAACCGTTACGGTTGTCGTCATCCCACACACGACCCTCGATGACCATCAGACCGTGCGGCACGAAGCCCGCGTCAAGGCAGGCGCAGTCGTGCGAGGCCACCGGCGAGTACGCGCGGCCTCCGGGCCCGTTCCCGATGTCGGACGGATCGGAGCCGTCGGCCGCATCGGCCAGCACGATCAGACCCTCCACCGGCTCGTCGGGCAGCAGCCACGTCGTCGCCTCGTCCAAATCGGAATCGAGCGCGGCATCGCCCGCATCAAGCCGCGAAACATCGAAGCCCTGCGGGAACTCCTCCACCACCACGCGGTAGCCGTACACCAACGTCTCCACCGTGCCGTCGTCCGCGGCAGCCACGCCGACAGCAGGCAAGCCGGTGAAGGCGTAGGAGCCGTCCTCGGCCGTGACGGCCGTTTTGGCCTCGAACGCCTCGTCGAACTCCCAACGATCGCCATCCGCCGCGCCCGAACGGTACGCGTACCGCGACAAACTCACCCTCACGCCCGCCAGGCCGGCCTCGTCCCGGCCCTGCAAGCCGTCGTCGTCGGCGTCCACCCACGCCCGGCCGCTGATGCTGGCCGGGCGCACGGCCACAAAGCCCGCGTCGCCGCCGCGCTGGGCCACCGCGCTGCGCAGCACGTCGTACTCCACACCCGCGAACGTATCGCGGTACTGGCTGTTCAAAGCCCCGTCAACCGCAACGGCCATCACGGCGAACCCATCGCCGCGCAGCGCGCCCTCGGTACCGTCGGGATAGCGCTCCACCACAGACAGCGTCCGGTTAGCTGCATCAAGCAGCGCGTCCGAATCCACCGTGGGGTCGTCGCCCACGTGGTAGCGCGTGGCCGCGTAGCCCTCGGGCGCGCCGTCAAGCGACACCCGGTAGGCCGCCAGGCGGAAGTCGTCGTCGCCCAACTGGCCCTCCTCCACCGGCGCGCCATCCTTCATCTGCACGTACGGCGCCAGGCCCTCAAAGCGGTAGCGACCCCGCTCGTCGGTGATCGCGGTGCGGCCAAACGCCTCGTTTCGCACCCATTCCCCGCTTTCGCGGTACCACTGGGTAATCCGCACGGCCTGTCCGGGCATGCCGAACTCCAAACCCTCCTCGCCGGGAGAGGTTAGGTCCTGTGTGCCGTCGTAATTCGCGTCGTCCCACACCACGCCTTCGAGCACGCCAAACGGGAAGGGTCCGAAGCCACCGTTCATGCGCAGCTCGCTGCGGCCCTCGGCCACATTGAAGCCCTCAAGCACGTAGGAGCCGTTCACTGCGGCGTCGCCCTCTGCAGCGGGACGCGCCAGCACAATGCGCCCGTCCAGCACGGACTTGTCGGACTCGGCCACATGAGATTCCGTCCAGGCGATGGCCCTATCCTCCTCGGACGCGGGCGGCACGACGGAGTTGTCTCCAGGCCGGCGCACCTTGGAGTTGAGCTTGTCAGCCGCAGGCGAGTCGGTCTGCAGCACCGTGACCGGCAGACCACCCGTGCCCTCGGAGCCCTGGGACCCGTCAACCGCAAGTGTGTAGCCTACCAAACGCCGCACGCCATCTTCGTCAAGCGCCGAAGCGGCCAGCCCGCCGAACTCGAAACGTCCCGCGCCGTTTGTAAGCTGGGACGCCTCCCCTGTCTTCGTCCAGCCATCCTTGCCCAGAAGCCACGTGGACAGCGCAACGCGTTTGCCCGCCAGCAACTCCTCGCCGTCGCTTATCACACCGTCGTAATTAGCATCAACCCACAGCGTGCCCGCTATGGCGTTTGCCGGCGGCGCCATGAGGCCGGCGTCGTCGTGGTCGCGCGAGAGCACCCGCGCCAGGTCGTACGTTGCCAGCGACGCCGCGCCGTCTGCGCGCGAGGCCGGCGCTTGCACCCGGTTGTCCAGCGCCGTGCCCTCGTCGGCCAACCCCAGCAGCACCAGATATTCCTGCGCCGCCCGCTCGGCCAGAAGGCCGTCTTGGAACAGATCGGAATCAAAGGTGCCGTCTTCTCCCAAACGCGGAACCGACACCAACCACGATGCCTTTACCTCATCAGGATGGGCAAGCTCCACTCGGTAGGCGTACACCACAGGCGCACCATCCACCGTACCCCACGCGTCCAGACCGTCGAAGCGGTACACACCGTGGGAGTTGCGGCCAAAGCCATCCACACCCTGACCAGTTGCTTGAACCATGGGCGTGAAGGATTCGTCCACCTTCCAACCATCGCCGTCGCCATCCGCGTTGCCCGCATCGGGCACATAGCGGGTAAGCACCACGTCCACGCCGTCGATGCCAGCTTCCGGACGATAACCCTCCGAAGAACCCGACACCTCCGAGCGTTCGTTTTGCAGCCCGTTACCGTCAGCATCCTCCCACACCACGCCCGCGATGTGCGTGGTAGCAACCAAATGTTCGCCCGCATCGCCACCGGACACAGGATTGGCCTGAACGCGGACCAGGTCGAACACAACACCAGCATACTCCACGCCATACGGAGATCTCGCATCGTCCGCAGCCACCGGATGCGCCACAATGACCGCGCCGTCTGAGCGTTCCGCCCCATCGGCGGAAACGAACTGCTCGTAGAGCGGTATGGTGGCCTCGCCCGCAACCAGCAACGCGTCGGAGTCTGCCTGCGGATTATCGCCCGCATGATAGTGCGTGACAATGCGGCCCTCGCCAGGTGCATCCACACTCACCCGGTAGGAGGCCAAACGGAAGTCATCGGTAGCGTGCCCCGCCGGGGCAAACGAGCCGTCTGCGGCCAGCCGCACAAAGGATGGCAGCCCCTCGAAGACATAGCGGCCCTCCCCGTTGGTGGTCGTGGTGCGGGAGAAGTCTGCGTTTTGCACCCAGGTGCCATCTGAGCCCAGGTACCACTGGGTCAGGTGCACGCTGCGGCCCTCGATGCCCGGCTCTTGCGCCGGATCTCCCTGCACGCCGTCGTAGTCGGCGTCCTCCCACACCACGCCTTCGATGGAGCCGGTTTCAGCGGGGATGAACCCGCCGTTCATGCGGTTTTCGTCTTGGGCGAAGGCCAGGTTGTAGCCCAGGCGGTCGTAGTCGGCCACCATGCCCGGCTGCGTGCGCTCGGCCACCACCATACGGCCGCCCAGCACGCGGTGCGCCGGATCGTCCGCGCCGGCTCCGGTGTTCCAGGCTATAGCATAGTCCCCCGCGTTCTGCGGCGCCGCAACCGAGGCGTCGCCCGGACGGCGCACCTTGGAGTTGTCGTTGTCGGAAGTTGGCGAATCTGCTTGCAGAGCCGTCACCGGCAGGCCGCCCACGCCCGCAGAACCCGCCGCATCGAACGCCTGGCCGTCCACCGCCAGCGTGTAGCCCAGAAGCCGACGCACGTTGCCATCGGCCGCCGAGGCCGCCACCGTGAAGGAGAAGCGACCGTCGTCGCCCGTCAGCGCCTCTTGGTCGCCAGCCGCATAGCGCTGCCAAGCACCCTGGTCGTCCAGCATCCACGCGGCAAGGCGCACCGTGCGGCCGGGCAGCACGTCCTCGGGCGCCGCGTTGCCTTCGGCTTGCGCATTGTAGAGGCCGTCATGGTTGGCGTCCCACCACAGCACGCCGGACACTTCGGCGGCAGGCAGCTCCACCAGGCCCGCATCGCCGCCGGCCGTCGCCTCGCGCGCAGCGGCCAACAGGTCGTACGAGCGGTTCGTGGCCGGATCCTCGCCAATAAACGCGCCGCTTGCGCCAACCGCAGCCGCCGCAAGAACGATGCGGTCGCCCGGACGCGTTTGCACCGAACCGTCATCGGCCGCCACCTGGTCATGCAAGGGATGCCAACCCGCCGCATCCGCACCGTCGGCATCCGAGTCCACGCCCACGCTGGCCGCCGGACCCGCATCGAGCACGGCATGATAGCGCGTGAGCAGGCGGTCGTCCGCAAGCGCGCCCACATACACCTTGTAGGAAGCAAGGTACGACCGCGACGTGGCCGTGTCCGTCCACGCCGTGGGAAGATTGTCGAACACGTAGCGGCCCTCGGCATTCGTGACCGTAGCCACCGCCGTCGTGCCCGCTGCGCCAAACGCATCGTTGCGCTCCCACACGCCGTTTTTGAGCACGTACTGCTCCAGCAGCACCTGCTGGCCGTCCACGCCGCGCTCGGCGGCTTCATCGCGCAAGCCGTCGCGGTTCGCGTCGTCCCACACCACGCCCTCGATGCGCGCCGTGGGCACGGCCACCAGGCCGCCGTCCCACGTGTCGTCCTCAAAGCCGCGCGCCGCATCGTAGGACGCGCCGCCCGGCCCCGCCACCGCGTACTGCGAGCCATCGGCGGCAGGCTGCGCCGGCACGATGAACTCGCCGTCGTCGGTGAGGTAGCGGGTGCCGCCCGCCGCCGCAGGCGCGCCAAAAAGCGCCGGTTTCACAGCTTCGGCCAGGTCGGAATCGAGGGCGCGATCGTCCCCGGCGCGGCGCTGCGTCACGCCCCACGCCTCGGGCAGCGCGCCCAGATGGGCGCCGTCCACACGCACCTTGTAACCGGCGAGCCGCACCGTGCCGTCAACCGTGATGGTGGTGGGCACCTCGAAACGATAGGCACCGTCGGCGCCGGTCGCCGTCGTTTCCAACGCACCGGCGGGGGCGATCTTCCACTCATCCGCATCGGCATCGAAGTACCAGCGCTCCAACGTCACCGTCAGCCCCGCGACGCCCGGCTCGTCGGCCGGATCGTCCTGAACGCCGTCGCGGTCCGCGTCGTCCCAGATGCGCCCGGACACAAACGCGGGTTCCCGGTCGGTGAACCCGGCGTCGCCGCCGAAAACGCGCTCTTCGGCCCGCACCGGGTCATAGCTCACGCCGGCGTAATCGGCTGCGTACACGGCGGGCGCGTCGCCGTCGGCAACCGGATGCGCCACGATGACCGCGCCGTCGGCCCGCGCGTCTTCGTACTGCTGATAGAGCGGCAGCGGCGTGCCGTCGGCGGTCACCACCGCGTCGGAGTCCTTCGAAGAGTCAGACCCGGCATGGAAGCGCGTGACCACCTCGTCGCCCTCGGGCCCTTGCACGCTCACGCGGTAGGATGCCAAGCGGAAGTCGTCGTCGCCACGCACGGTTTGATCCACAGGCGCGCCGTCCTTCATCTGCACATAGGGCGCCAAGCCTTCGAAGGAGTAGCGGCCCTCGCTATCTGTGAGCGTCGAGACGCTGCCGGCCGGACCGCCATTGCCGCCCAGGCCGAAGGACGCGTTCTGCACCCACTGGCCGTCGTCGCCCAGGTACCATTGGGTCAGGTACACCTGGCGGCTGCCGATGCCCGGCTCGCCGTCTTCCTGGACGCCGTCGTAGTCAAGGTCCTTCCACACCAGGCCCTCGACCTTGCCCTGCTCGGCCGGCACGAAGCCGCCGTGCATGCGGTTCTCGTCCTCGGCGAAGGCCACGTTGTAGCCCGAAAGCTCGTAGGCGTCGTTCATGCCGTCTTTATCGGCGGCGGCCACCACCACGCGCCCGTCCAGCACGCGACGGCCGTCCACGGTGCCTTGGTCGTCCGCACCGTCCTCGCCCGCCCAGGCGATGGCGTAATCCTCCGCAGTCTGCGGAGCTTCCACCGAGGTGTCGTTCGGTCGGCGCACCTTGGAGTTCGCGCTGTCGGACGTAGGCGAATCCACCTGCACAGACGTGATAGGCAGACCGCCCACGCCCGCAGAGCCCGCGTCAGAATAGGTTTGCCCGTCGGCCGCCAGGGTGTAGCCCAGCAGACGCCGCACGCCGTCCACCTGGGCCGACGCCGCCACATCAAAGGAGAAGCGTCCGTCGCTGCCGCTGGTGGCTTCTTGGTCGGCCGCCGCATAGCGCTCCCATGCGCCCTGCTCCTCGTTGCGATACCACGCCGCGAGATGCACCGTACGCCCAGGCAGCACCGCCTCGGGCGCCGTGCCAACCGCGGCCTGCGAGTTATACAGACCGTCGTGGTTGGCATCCCACCACAGCACGCCGGACACCGTGGCCCGCGGCTCATCCACCACGCCCGCGTCGCCGCCGCGCTGCTGCTCGCGGCCGGCCAGCGCGTCGTAGGTCACGCCGTTGAACGTGCCCGTGTACCACGGAACAGCCGCAGACGCATCCTGCTTTTGCGCCAGAATAATGAAGCCATCCTCGCGCAGCTGGGTTGTTGCGCCCGCGCCGTCGTCAAACGTTTCGAACAGCTCGCCCACCTTCAACCCTTCGGCCGGAGCCGCCAGGTCGGAGTCGATGGTGCGGTCGGTGCCCGCATGGCAGACGGAGGCCAGTTCGCCATCGGGCAGAAGCACGCTCACGCGATACGCCGCCAGACGGAAGTCGTCGGCGCCCACCCGCACGTAGGATGTCAGGTTGTCGAAGGAATAGCGGCCCTCGCCATCTGTGAGCGTCGAGACGCTGCCGACCGGGCCGCCGTCGCCGCCTGCGCCGAAGGCGGTGTTCTGCACCCACTGGCCGTTGTCGCCCAGGTACCACTGGGTCAGGTACACCCGGCGGCCGTCCACCGGCTTGTCATCCCCATCTTCGGTGCGCATGCCATCGCGATCCGCGTCGTTCCACACCACGCCGGTGATGCTTCCTTTCGCATCGGGCACCACGCCGCCGTTCATACGCAGCTCGTCTTGACCGGCGGACACGTCGAAGGACAGGCCGCCCGCATCCACGCGGTACGCGTTTGTGGTGGTGTCATCTGCCCGGGAGGCCAGCACCAGCCGGCCGTCCAGCACGCTGCGCACCAGACCATTCGCATTGCTATCCTGGCTATTCTGCTCGTTCCAACGCAGCGGATAGCTGTCTTGGCCGTACACGCCGGCGTTGGCGGCGGCATCGGCCGGACCCCGCATGGTGGAGTTGGCGCCGTCTTGCTGGGGGCTGTCCGACAGCAGGCGGGCAAGCGGCAGGTCGCCTATGCCATCGGCACCGCTGCCGGCCGCCTCCAGCGTGTAGCCCGCCAGCAGCACCTCGCCGCCCACGCCGCGCACGTAGGTGGGCAGGTTGTCAAACGAGAACGACCCGTCGGTCTGCGTGGTGGCGGTCAGATCGACCCCTGCCGCCGACCAGGTGCCGTCAGCCGCCCTCTTCCATTGCTTCAGGGTGACCTTCTTGCCGGACAGGCCCTCCTCGCCTTCATCTATCAGGCCGTCGTTGTCGGCGTCTTGCCACAAGCGGCCCGCCACCGTGTGCTTCGGCGGCACGATGACGCCCGCGTCGTTCGAAGCGCGATCGGATGCCTTGGCAGCATCGTAGATGAGCGTGGCGGCATCCTGCGTGCCCGGATTCGTTTCCTGGTAGTTGGGATTGCCGGAAACAGGCTGGTCGCGCATCACGTTCGCGCCGAAGGACTGGTCGTCGGCCACATCAAGCAGCACGTCGTACTCCACAGCCGCGCCGGCCGCGTCCGCCGCCATGAGGAAGCCGTCCTCAAAGCGCAGGTCGGAATCAACCTGATAGCTGTCGCCCTCCTGGTACTTGGCCATCATGAGGTTGCCGTCCGCGTAGCGCGCGTCGCTCACGCGCACGCGGTAGGCGTACGGCACGCGTCCGTTCGCCCCGTCGCTCTTCGAGGCCAGCAGGTTCTCGAACACGAACACGCCCGGTTGCTCGGTTGCGGCATCCGCGTTGCTGCCCGCATCCGCATCGCCGCCCGCGCTCGAATCGCCGGCCGCGCCACCTGCATCCGAGCCGCCAGCCACGTCGCTGTCTGCGCCACCCGTATCTGCATCATCACCCGTCGGCACAACAGCGCTCGCCACCGGCTGCTGCATGGCAGTACGGGCCGTGAGATCAGTCCAACCAGAATCCTTCATCCAGCCGCCGTTGCCGTCGGGAACGTAGCGCTCCAGCGTCACCTCCACGCCGTTGGGCAGGTCGTCCGCGCCAGCGCCAGCCGCCGCCTGCATCTCCTCGGCATCGCGAATGCCGTCGTTGTCGGCATCCAGCCACACGAAGCCGGAGATGCTCGGACGCGGCGCGGGCAGCTCGCCCACGTCGCCGCCGCGCACCTGGCCGTTCTCGTCGGCCACGCACGTGAGCCAGTCGTAGACGGCCGCCTGGCCGTCGAAGGAGTCGTTGGCCGCCACGGCAACCTGGCTTGCCTGGTCGTCAACCAGCGGATGGGCCGTGCCCGCGTCCGCCACCTTGTCGGCCAGGATGATCAGACCGTCGAGCGCACGCGCGCCCTCGTCCGTGCCGGCGGCACCCGCAGCGTAGCGGTCGGTCACCGCCAGGGGTTGCCCCAACGTGGCCACGTCAGAATCAAGGCTGATGGACGCCTCATCCTCGCCCTGATGGTAGCGCGTGAGCAGCCACGGCTCGCCATCCGCATCGTGGTTCACGTCGTTCAAGGCCACGCGATAGGCCGCCAGATAGTGCTGCCCATCGTCTGTTGTGTACGCCACCGGCAGGTTGTCGAACACATAGCGGCCCTCCGCATCCGTGCTCACCGTCACCGCACCCGTCGCCGCCGAGCCGCCCGTCACGATGCCCTTCGTCCACCGATCCGCGCCGAACGCCGTGTTCTGCTGCCACGCACTTCCGTCGTAGTACCACTGCGTGAGCGTCACCTTCTGGCCAGCCAAGCCGGGTTCGGACGCGTCCCAGTTCCCAGCCGCATCGCGCTTCTGCAACCCGTCGTAATCGGCGTCGTGCCACACGCGCCCGGTCACGCTGGCCGTGGGCACCGCCACCAAGCCGGCGTCCCACTTCTCTATGCGCTGGGCGTTCGCCAAGTCGTAGGTGCGCGTCAAGCCGTCGGGCAGCTTGATCTCGCACGTGTTGGCGTCCACCGTTTGGTTGTCGGCCTCGCCGGCAATGACGATCATCTGGTCAAACGCCAAATCGGCGTCGGAGCCGCTTGCAAGCCCCTCCTCGTTCATCCAGTACGACGTGCCATCCGCCGTATCGACCGCGGGAGCCGTGGACAGGTCGGAGTCGTTCTCCTCGCCCACATCCACGTTGCGCAGCGTCACGCCCCAGTCGGTGGTCAGGTTTGCCAGGTCATCCTTGGCAATGCGCAAGCGATAGCCCGCCAGGTACTTGTCCTTCTGATCTTCGTCAAGGTCGGGCTGCGCACCCAGCGGATCGGCCACATAGGTGGGCACGTCCCTGAACAGGTACAGACCTGATGCGCTCGTGGTCTGCGTCTGCAAAACGGGCTTCTTCGTGGCAGGATCGACCAACTGCTCCCAGCCCGCGCCGCCGTCCTTGTCCGGATTCCACCAGTACGTCTCCAGCGTCACCTGCACGCCCGGCACGCCCGGCTCGTCCATGTCCTGCACGCCGTCGTAGTCTTTGTCCTCCCACGCGAAGTTGCCCAGGTAGCCCTTCGTGCCGTCTATCCAGCCCAGCGCGAGCTTGCGGTAGTGCGCAAGGCCCGTCCACGCCTCGCCATCCTGCTCGTACACCGCCTTGCCGTCGGCGTCCACAGGCACCACGGCCTCGAACGCGCGCGTGATGCCGCGCCCTTCCTTGAGCTGCAGGTCGTTGTCCCACACGCCGTCGGCGCCCGTCGCGCCGGGGCGCACCGGGAACTCCAGCGGGTCGTTGCTGCGCACGTACAGCGTGGGTTTCAGCAGCTGCGTGCCGTACTCGTCCTCGCACGTCACCACGTAGTGCCGCCCCGTTTGCAAGCTGAACGAGAACGCGCCGTCGGCCTCCGTCTCCTGCACGGCGGGCTTGCCGTCGGCATCGAGCGCGGGCCCGTCCGACACCTCGCCCGTGACCGGATCGTAGTCGTGCACCGTCACCGTCATGCGCGCCAGGCGTTTCTCCTCCGCAGCGGTGCCGCTGCCCAGCGCATCGTCAATGCCCGTGCCGTAGTAGTCCAGCACGCCGTCGATGGCGTCCTCGCCCTTGTCACCTTCGAGCGAGCCGTCTGCCAGAAGGTCGTCGCGATACACCACGCCCTCGTAGGTGGCAGGCATGGCAATGCCCACGTCGTAGCTGGTCATGCGCGCGTCGTAGGCCGCGTGCACCTGGTCGGGCTGGCCGGCTTTGAGCGCCTCCTCGTCAAAGGCCACTGCATCCACCTGTATCACGTCGGAGGTGGCCACCAACGCCGTTTCGTCCACGTCGGCCGTTGCGGGGTCGTCTGCGCGATGCTCTATGGTCATGGCGGTGTCTGCCACGCCGTCCCCGTCGTCATCGGGGCCGATGCTGCGCGTGCTCAGCGTGTAGCCGGCGTATTCCTTGGGGAAGGTGAAACGCAGCCGGTACTCGCCCGGAGCCAGGTTGGACAAGATGTAGTAGCCCTTGTTGTCGTAGTAGTCCGACTCGGTCACATAGGAGTAAGGCGCGCCGGCCTCGGCCAGGTCGTAGCCGCCGTTCTGATTGATGATAGGCTCGCCCGTCTCCGGGTCGCACACCACCCACTGGTCCTTGCCGTCCGTAAGCGCCGGATCGTTCACCAGCGAGGACGCTTGCCCGTCGCGGTTAACCGGCTGGCCGTAGGCGTTGAGCAGCTCCACCTTCACGCCGTTGATGCCGGGGTCTTCCGCCTCGCCGTCGTAGTCGAGGTCGCGGAAGAGGTCGGCCGTGCGCGAGCCGTTGCCGTACAGGCCTTCCCACACGCCGGTGTCAGGGTCGATGCTCTTGTCGGTGGACAGCAGCCAGCGCCCGTTGTCGGCCAGGTGATAGGTGGTTTCGCGCCCCAAGCCGTCCTGGGTCAGCTCGCCGTCCGTGTCGTTTTGCAAACGATCCCAGTCGGGGTCCAACCACACGTAGTCGCCAATGTAGCCGCGCTCGGCCGGGGCGTCCACGAACGCGCCGGCGGAGGCGTACTCGGTTACCGAGGTGTTCTCGTCGTCAGTAGCCGACCTTCCGCTGTTCACGCGGCTGGCGAACGTGTTTTTCTGCATGGTGTCAGCCAGCTGTTCGGCCCGTCCCGGATTGGCTTCGGCATCCATGTCGAAGGCGGGATCGCCCGACAAGTTGCCCAGGTACTTGGGCAGATTGAGCGGAGCGCGCAAATCGTAGGTGAGCCGGATGGTGCCCAGCGGATAGATGAACACGTCATCGTTTAGCACCTGGCCCCACAGCGCACGGATGGCCTTTTTCAGCTTCTCGGCCTCGGCCGGATGGTCGGCGCAGTATTGCTTGAACTCGGACAAGCTGACAAAGCCGAGATCGGCCATGCCCGCGCCCTTGTTGTCGCGCACATCGTAGTACAGCGCGTTCATCCATTTCAAGCGGTCGGCGTCTCCGGACAAACGATACAATTCGGGCAGCTCGGCTTCGGTTTGCGGCACAAGGGCGCCGCCCTCTCTCTTGAAGGGACCCACCCATATGCTGCACTCGCTCTCGCCCAGCTCCTGGTCCACACGATCGCCCAGCAGGCCGTCGGGAACGGCACGCGTCATCTTGATGGAGTCGAGATCGTCCAGCCAACCGTTCCACTGGGAGTTGCGGGGCACGCCCTCGTTGCCCTCTCCAGGGCTGCTGGCGTACTTGTCGCCCTCGTAAGGCAGAATGTCGAGCATGGCCGAACGCACGAAGCCCAAGGCGGACGTCTCGTTGGCGCCCACGTTGTCGATAGAGTTGAGGTAGGTGTAGCTTGTGCCCTCGGGCACAGCCACCGGCCCGTTCACGTTGGAGCTTCCGATGGTGAACAAGGTGTTCACCTGGGAGGAGGCGTACTTCGTCTGAAGCGTGGTGTTGTTGGAGGCAAAGCCCATGGACTCCATCTGCTTCATAATCATCTTCTGATTGTTGATGCCGTCCAAGTTCACGTCGCGGGTGTCGCGCGTTATGCCTATCTTGCTTTCGCCGGTTTGCACGGCGGGCACGTACCCGTTGAAGTTGCCCTGCTTGTAGCCGTAGCCCGAAGCCGTCAGCAACTCCTTGACGAGGGCGCCGTTCGCATCTTCGCGAATGGGCATCATGAACTCCACCACCAGCGTGCTGCCCGCCTCCAGGCGACCCAGGTTCTGGTTGCCGCTGTCTTCGGTGCCGGCAAAGTGCCAACTCATGAACTCGCGGTTCACCTGGCTGTCCGCAGAACCCAGCTTGTCGGCCACCAGGAGGTCGCCGCCCACGTAAGGCTCGGGCATCCCCAAACCGCCGTTGCTTTGCTCTTGGTATGCTCCCGGCGTGAAAGAGTAGTCGCCGGAAGAACTCGCGCTCATCTCCGTTTCAGCCACATAATACGTCCACAGCGGCGTGGCGTCGTCCAGATTGGCGGCAGGACGCGTAACCTCTTCAAACACCTGCTCGCCGTTGTCGTCGTATGTCGGTTTGCCCTCATCGTCCAAGACGGGCTTCTTCTCAATGATCGGGCTGCTGGTGTACGCCGGGTTCAACGGGCAGTCTTCGCTTGTATAGTTGTCGTACGAAACGAACTCGAAGTCGTCGGGCGTCAACCCCTCGGCCGCCCCGAACGCCTCGATGAACGGAAGAATGACCGACAGTTGCGGATTGGAGCAGTAGTCCTCCCCATGACGTTCGTCGTACAGACCCAACGCCTCAAGCTGCTCGTTGCTCAAATTGCTCAGCGTCAGCTGGTAGCGCATCATGCGCGAAGCCCGGGGATCTATGGTGGGGCGAGTGGAGAAATTGCTCCATGCGTAGCCGCTCAAACCTCCGCCCTCGAAATAGGACTGATGCATATCGAACGCCAGATACGGATACTCCGGGTCGCGGTAGAAGCCCGCCCGCGCCCGCGCGTCGTCCGAACGCAGGTACTTCGTGTCATCGTAGCGCGGCGTGGCGCTTGCAAAGTGATTCAGATGCACGATGGACGTGGGCACGATGCTCTCTGCATCGTCGGTTTCGGTGCCGCCCGCATCGCCATCGCCAACATCGAGCACCGTCAGGCCCGCAGCCCGAGCGGCTTCCAATCCTTCGTCGGTAGAGGCCACGAAAGCTCCGCCTCCGTTGGCGGCTTCCCTCACCGCAGCGGATTCGTCAGCCGCAAGCGCAGCCTCAGACGCAGCCTCGGCCTCGGCCAGATCATCGTCGTCCACCGCCACATAGGTGGGCAGTTCTGCGGCACTGGTGGCCGCAGCGCCTTCGGGGATCCTCGGCGTTTCCATGACCAGCGTGTTGCACACCACGGCAGCAGCGTTGCTGGTGATGCCTCCGGGCATGGGCGTCTGAGCCTCAATCCTCACCACGCCGTACTTGTCACGCTGATAGCTTGTGCCGTCCGGATTCTTCAACGGCGTCCAACCCACGTTGGCGCGCTGCGGGTCAACGTCGTCAGGCTCTTGCGAACCGAAGGTGAACTCCCTTGTCTCATCGGACGCATCGTCGTCCACCGCAGCATCCACCGCAAGGCGCAGGCCCTGCGGCACCGGACAAGCGCGCCCAGCGTTCGTATCGTCCAGCGAGCCGGCAGTGATAATCCAACGTACTTGGCGCACGTCCTTGCCGCGTTCGGTCGATAGGGGTATCTCCACGTTCTGCTTGTCGGAGACGGCATAGCCGTTCGGATCGCCCACCAGCTTCCACTCGCCGGCTTCGTAATAGTCGCGATCCTTGGAAGTGCCCGCCAGCGCGAAGTTCTCCTTGTCCTGATACGAAGGTCCGTTCTGCTCCTCGTATCCGTTTGCGGAATCGGTGTAGGAGGTGGACGCCTGGCGCACCAGCACGTAGACGCGCAGCTGCTGCTCTATGGATTCCTTCTCCTCCTGGGTGTACTCGGTGCCGCCAATCTCCCATACGCCGGTGCTCACGCGCTCCACACCCGGCTGCGTGCGGCCGATGGCCATGGAGGAGTTTCCAAAAGGCGCATCCAGCACCGAGCCTTGGCCCGTAGCCCAATAAGGCACCTGCCAATCCACGATGAAGCTGTTCACCGCGCCGCCGGTGTTGATGGCCTGCGTGACCATCATGGTGGTGGACCCGCGTTCGTGAGCGTCATCGCCCAAAACCACGCCGAAGTCCGGATCGGACACCAGACTGCGCTGATCCAGCGTATCAGCGCGGATGGAAGCGCTGGGCTTGGCCACCTTGAACCAACCGGCGGCGGCCGCAGTGTAGATGTCGTCCAGCTCGCCGTCCGCATCGTAGTCCGTGTCAGGCACCTGCACGTCGTCATCCGGATTGCTCGGGTCGCCCTCGTCCAGGTACCCCGGCGCATCCTCCACCCGATTGTCGAACGTGAAGCGGTCGGGGGTTTGGTCGGAGAAGTCCTTTACCGGAAAATCGGGGTCTGCGGGCAGCTTGGGCTTGGTTTTGGTTTCCCCTGCCGCGCCTTCGTCTCCGGTGTAGTTGTCGGAATAGGTGTGCGTCCATTCGTCCGTCCAGCCCAGGGTTCGGTCGTGCGTGGTCACGTACGCCTGCGAGCCCTCGCCGTCCCAGGTGCGAATGTTCTCAAGTTGCTCGCGGTAGGTTTCGGGCATGCCCTCGGCAGCAGATTCCTCGTCGCCCAGGTTGTCGATGACCGTGCGCACCTTGAGCGTGATCACATCGCCCATGCCGAAGTAGCCGTCCGGACGGATACCGTCTTTCCAGTACGCCTCCAGCATGCTGTTCGAACCATCGAACTCCGCATCAGTGGCGTCGTCAGGCGGCGCCAGCTCGACCACCAGCACCTCGCCCTCGTGCGACTTCGGCTTGGCCGTGCTGCCCGCACCCGCATCGTCGGGATCGTCGTAGTCGGGCTTGGCGTAATCGGGATCGCTGTAATTGTTCGCACCGTAGTCGGGCTGCGCGGTGACGTTCACCGTCCAGCCGGCCGCGCGCAGCTGCTTGGGCGTCAGGGTCTCGATCACCTGATCGGTCTGACCGCGTGGCGTATAAGTGCGTTCGACGAAGAACTGGTAGTCGTCGTCCTCGTAATCGGCATAGTTGTTGGAGTCCAGCGTGGCCTTGTTGTAGAACGTCACCTGTTCGGGCAGATGGAACGAGAACACCAGCTTGCCGTGGGCCAACGCGCCCGACGAGCCGAGATTCTCTTCATCCGCCAGGTTGTTCTTCACTGTGAGAGCATACCAGGGCTCATCGCCGTATTGCCACGACTGGTCAGCCTCGCCCGTTTTGCCGCCGTCGGCGTCCAACACCTCGCCGTCGCCGCCTGCGAGATCGCCCTTCGCGCCGTCCCCGGTATTGGTCGTTCCCGTAGCGGAGGGGTCGGCTCCGTCAAGCGGACGCACGGGATCGGCCTCCACCTCATAGGAGGAGGTGAACGACGGATACGACGTCCGCAGCTTCAAAGCGGCATACGAACCTGCGTCGGGAATCTGATCGGCGCTCCCCGCCGCTCGATTGGAAAACGCATCCTGATAGACGGCAGCGTCATCGCCATCCAGCGCCTGTGTGTTCTCCTCGGTCAGCGACCACGCCGGCCGGAACGCGTAGTCCTCCACCAGCAAAGGCAGCCCCTCACGCTCCACCACGTCGCCCAGGGACACATCGCCCTCTTCGTTTGCCGTGGTGTTTCGCATGTCGCCCATCTCGGCATAGGTTCCGCTGAACCCGGGCAGCCAATTGAAGGGCACCTCTTCGCGCGTTCCCTCGTCGGCCATGCAATTGGAAGGCACGGGCGCAGTCGGATAATCCTTGCTCGCCCGGGCATCCAAACGCAGATCTCCCGACGACTGCTTTTCGGCGCCCACCAAATAGGGATTGCCTCCTATGTCGGTGTCGCTTATGAATCGGTAACCGCCCATGGCCGAACTCACGTAGCTGCGCACGTTCTCGTAGGAGTTCTCCACCTGTTCAGGATCGCCCTCTTCGCGCACAGGCTCCTCGTACGTCACAATATCGAACGAGAACAACCCCGCGCCATCGGACTTGATGCGCTGCTCGCTGTTGCCGGCGCCCACGGCACCGTCGGGAGCGTCCAGGTCGTCGTCCTGCGGCAAGAAGCGCACCACGTAGCGGTACTCCTCGCCATCCGAAGCCGCCGTGTCGCCATCAGTATCGGTCATCGTCACCTTCTCGTAGGTGACCGTGGCTCGGAATCCGGGCTGCATATCCTCCGCGTTTGCGTCGGGTTCGTTCGCCGTTGCGCCATCGGTGTAGGACACGCCCCAATCGGCCTGGTCAAAATTCTGCTCCACATCCGGAGAAGGGCTGTACGGCAGACCGGTATCCCTATCAACCGGTGCAATGCCCTGCGGCAGCACCGTAGTCACCACAGGCAGCACGAGGTCGCCCCGCGCACCACCGTCAGTGGCATAGTTGTGGTAATGATTCTGATATGACGTCTTCTGAATATCGTTCCACCAATAGCGGTTTTCCACATGGACGTTCAACTGGCGATGATCAGCTTCCTGCATCAGGTAGTAGTCGGCCACAGAGCCGCTCACGCCGTTTTCGCCCAGCGTGTTCCACACGCGCACAAGCGGCTCACGTTGCACGGCCGTAGTACCCGTCTGCGCATAGAGCGGCGCCTCGCTCCCGGCGTCTTTGTACGCTTTACCCCATGCAATGGCGCTTGTGTTGGCCACCTTGACGCTCAGATCGTCGGCAGACACCGTGTTGTTCTGCACGGTTTTGCCGTTGACGGCAGGCATATTGGGTGAGCCGTACAGCTGGCTGCGCCCAGTTCCGTAATATGAAGACCAGCGCCAATCCATGCCGTAGGGCTGCACGTTGTGCGCCTTATCGGCCTGCGCCGTGGCACCCTCCCAGTGGTCGATATCGAACACCTGGTAGTAGGCGCTCGAACGGCTACCCATGCCCTCGGAGCGACTCGTGTCCACAGGGCGCACCAGCACGCGGTCGTTCCATTCGCCATTGGCGTTGTTTGCGAACACGTGCACCGGCACGTCCACGTTTATCTTGTAGCCGCCGTCGGCGTAACCGTCGGGGTCGGCTGTGTTGACCTCGCTGCCGTCCTGCGCGCGATAGAACCATTTGCCCAGGGGCTGCTCTACGGTAATTTTAAGCACCCATGGCTGCGAGCTGTCGCGATACGATTCAGCGTCACCTGCCGCAGCAGCTACGGCTTCATAGGACGACATGCTCAGATCCGCAGACAAATCCTCTGCGTTTGCCTTGAGCACCTTGCCGTCGCGGTACGCAGCCGGGTCCTGCGCGGCGCTCGGCGCGTCGTAACCCTCGTAGTCACCATCGGGGCGCTGCACTACCTCAACCTTCACCAGGTCATCGGGGATGTCGTTCCATGTTTCCTCGGCATATGGATCGGTGCCAGGGTTAGCGGCAGACACGGCCTGCTCCAACACCTTGGCGTCCACCTCCACCATGCTTCCGTCGTCGGCAAACACCGGCTCCACGCCACGTGGCAGCACATACGTGAACTCCACGCCGTCAAGCGTACGGTCGCCGTAGTTGAGCGCCTGCAGACGCGCTGTAAAATCTTGGTTGTACTGCAGCGCGGTAGTGTGCTGGCCCCATAGAACGCCTCTGTTGTCATCGTCCCACCATGTGGGGTTCCCCGCGTAATCGCAATGCGGATCGCGGCCCGATTCGTACACACGAGCGCTCTCGTAGTTTGGCGCAGAGCCATTGTCCATCGCGGGGTCATCGCCCTTTACCGCAAACTCACTTGCCGTGGCTATCCAGGCTTTCTGCAAATGAACGCGCGTTTGGCTCCACACCACCGGAACTTCGGTTTCGTTTTCCAAGAGCGCGCCAATGCGGGGCGTGAGGCACAGCTTGTCAAAGGAGAGCGCATACCGCGCATGCGTAGAGGACGAAGACGTATCGGTGCGCGTGTAATGCTTGGCCTCTGGCCAGGACTCTGTCGTAGCGTCGTTGGGACGCTGGGGTGAATAGCGCGCTGTTTGACAATTGTTCAGCGTGCGCATGTCCGTATCGAAGAAACTGTCATCGTTGTCGCTGTTATCTCCCGGCAGATAGGCAAGCGAACCGTCAAACGTTTCCCACAAATCGGTATCGTCGGGACGATCGCCCGTGAATCCGCTTTCGTGCAACAGCGAATCCAAATCCATGAGCACATTGCTGGTGTTCACCTTAATCGCTGCATAGTAAGACGGCAACGCAGTACTAGTGAACCACTCGCCCCCTAGAGGATCGGCATAATGACTGTAATAATACGATGAATACGAATTCGCCGAGTACTCGCCCAGACGTGGGAAATACGCAGGCTCGGCACCCGTCGTTCCCGACGACAGTGCGGCCTGGTCTAGATCCGTGTACACCTGGGGCAACCCATCGAGTGCCGCTTGTACGGGGAACCACAGCTCTATGGTGTCGCCCACCTCCATGCGCGTGTTGCCCGCCTTCACGCGATCAACCGGCGCCAGATCCGTCGCATCAGCCGGATTACCGCCCTCGGTGCCAGCCGCCGGCTCCCAGCTTATCTTGAACAGATAAAACGTCGTGTTTTCACTCACACCGGAATCCGTGGGGTTCAGGTCGGCAAATGGCTTACCGCCCGCTGGCGTGGAAACCTCCGAGGTGGAGGCATACGTCATGGCGCCACCGTAGTCAGGGGCCTCGGATGCATCCGCCAATTCAACGGACAGCTCCATGCCCACGTCGGTCGTACGCGCGGCGGTTACATCGTTGCCATCGCGATCCGTCCAACGCAGGTGTTGTTTAATGTACGATTCCAAATACTCGGCCGTTATATCGACCCCGGCATGAGCACCCAATGCCTGCTTTAAGTAATTCGCAGGTATGCGCTCGTAAAACACGGGGTTATACAACTCGCCCTGCAAGTCGCTGACACCCGGGTTCGTACCCTCCTTCACGTTACGCAGCGTATCCTTGTACCAGAACGTCTCGCCCGGAATGTAGCCCAGTTTCTGGTCGGCCTCCGCGTCATAACCCGCAGCAGCCTGTTCTTGGGTCTGGAACACCTGGTTATGGAACTGCATCACAGGCGTGCGGCGCGACACCGTCACACGAACATAATCGTTGTAATCATCCTGCTTCGTGAGCCACGTGCCATGCAGAGCGGGAGCTGCCTCAACCTCCACGGAACCCTTGGAGAACAACGGCTCACTCTCGTTGTGGCGATGCGTGAAACTTACGTCAAGGTATTGGTCGAAGTTCCAACTGGTTGCCTGCTCCTTGCTGGCCACGGTTCCCTCGTCCAACCGCACATCGTGGTAACGACCCACGCCGATAAGCGCCACATCATCCAGCAAAAACTCCCCTGCATCGCCCTCCGCACGCGCAGGCACATCGTAGTACGTCCAGCGCACGCCGGTAGCTGTGCGGAACACGCTGTCGTTTACCACGTGATCCGTTTCGGCAGGACCTTGCTGCTTCATGAGCGTCTCAAGCGCATCATACTCAAGCCATGCACCCTGACTCGGCTCGTAGTACTCCACCTTGACATCAGGACGACCCGGCGTGTCGGGGTCTGGCCCAGCCTCGCTCTCAACGATGCCCTCGGGATAACCCACGTCTTTCAGGCCGTCAGCAGAACCCACCGACGATGCTAGCTTCGGCGTGTCCGTCAACTCAAAGATAGGCGCGCCCACGGGGTTGCCCTTTTCATCGTGATCTTTGGTGAACAGCACCGTCACCGTCATATCCTCGACATGGTAGGTGGGGTTCTTCAAATCCGACACCGTAAGCTTCATGGGGTTGCCGTCAGTGTCGGCCGGGTTTTTCTCAACGGTGGCAGAGCTGCCAGCATTGGGATCAACCTCCAGCCACTCCGCAGCAATTCTTGCATTGGAGTATCTATATTCATAATGCGTATAGAACGTCAGTGCCGAAGTGGCGCGGATGCCTAGTTGCTCTTGTCCATCCAAACGGGAATCTTGGGTGATCTCGCGATAGAAAGACGTGCTCGATGAACCATCGTCGGTTCTGTAGCTTGTATTGTACGACGTGGATGTTCCGTAAAGCGCGTTCATCTGCTTACTTGGATAGCGCGCACTGCGCACATCGCGCACGCGGTATTGCGCGAAACCATGCTTCGGCGCTGCCGTGACCATGAACTGGGCAGTGGGCGACTTGCCTTTCCATGCAGGCTCGTCATCTTGGAACGCCACACCCTCTTCGCTGTCATAGCCGTCATCGCCCAGCTCGCTCGTCAACTGGGTGATGACGCGAATGTTCACGAACGTTCCCTGCTGCATCTGTGCGTTATCGGGGCTGAGCGAAGCATCGCCCACCGTCAACACCAGCTCGCGGTTCTGCTCGTACTGCTCTTGCCCCTCCGCCACGGAAAGGTCCTCTTGCGCCGGAGCCTCGCGCATACCCTGCGCGCCACCCTCCACCGAGCCTATTTTGGCCGTCACGGGAAGCGGCGCACCATCCGCGCCCACAGCTGTGCTGTCGTCAGCAACCTCCCAGCCTACAATACGCTGCCCTGCGGCAACAGAGAAGCGGCCGGTTGCCTGCTCAAGCGGCAGACCGGCGTCCTCGCCCGCCTGAATGGTGAGCGTGTACTCCACATAGTCGCCTGCATACAGGTTACGGTCGGGGATGTTGGTGGGTTCACCGGCCAGCGGATCAGCGCTCGACGGAGACGCAAGCGAGCGGTCGTCGCGGTCGTAGGCGAACAGGGTCCGCTCGGTGGGCGAGCCGTCCGCACCCTCCACCGTTATCTTCGTGCCGCGAGCCATACTCATCTCCAGCAAACCAAGCCGATGACGCGCATGGTAGAAGAACGTAGGATCGGAGCTTGCAGCGCTTGGAATGTTATGATTCGGATCCTTCGTCTCCACATTGGACACCGACAAATCGTGCCGTATGGAGGTGGCATCCGATGATATGGATGCGTACGTGTAGGAAGTCGTGACTTGCTTTGAGAATGTCGGCGTAGCCAGACGGTCCCACCCCTCATCAACAGATGAGGAGTTTTGGAACGCATCGAGCGTGCGGTCTACGAGCACGCACTCATACGAGAACGCGTACCCGCCCTCTTCGTTAGCCAGATACTTGCCCGAATCCAACATGGTGGTCGGGTCATAGCGGTCGGCATTGGGGGAATCGAACGTCAGCGAGATGCTGCTGACGTGCGCCTTGGCATACTCAACGTCCACTGCGGGATCATCTTTGTAACCATTGATGCTGTTGGTATCCGTCGTGGCCTTATACGTGGTCACCAGTTCCTGGGACACCGTGTCCGGGTCACCATCCAGCTGATTCTTCAAATCCTGTCGCAGGTATGCCTCTAGGTCAACCTCATAATCGCCCTTTGCGTTTGCCTGACTGGACACCACGCCCGCATTCACGAGATCTTCCCACGACAGCTCCACCGTCTTCCCGTTCGCCACGAACGACAGGGAAACCACCCGCAGCCAGTTTTCGGAATATCCTTGACCACCAGGCACCAGACGCTGCGGCACGTAAACGGTCTGCAGACGCGAGTTGTCATCCAGAGCGCTCGTCAGCGTCACATGGCTGATATGGGAAGCGCGCTTGGCGTCATCCACTCCCGGCGTTCCATCCTCGACGTTTTGGAAACGAGCCTCGTAGATAGTCTTCGTGGGCGCATCATTGTTCTCATTAAAGTCGTACACCACGGGACACAGCGTGTCCGTCACATCGTTTTCACCGTGCAGTGTGTAGCGATACCGGAGCGGAATCAAGTAGCCGGTGAACGCTGCCGGGTCGGAAGATCTGTCATGATTGTCGTAGTAGTTCCATGCAGGCGAAGAGATAGGCGTATCCGGATCCTCGTTCAGATAACTGATAGCGCTCACCGTATTCGTAGCATCAGATACAGCCGTTGCGCCACCTGTCAGGGGATTCTCTTGGCTGCCGTACACATAAGGTCGGCCAAGCACGTGCAGGTCAATATCCGTTTCCGTGCCGTCAGCCTCGCCGTTGTAGCGCTGATCCGTCTCGCCCGCACCATCCACGTCACCGGCATATGCACCTAGCTCAATCGACAATTCGGCAATAAATTCGTTCTCGTGCAGATCGATGACGAACGGTTTCCCGCCTGTCTCCACCATGCTTTTGATCTCAACGGCCGGCTCTTCATCAGGCCGCGCAAACTGCACATACACCGTGCCGTCAGCAGCTGTCGCATCCAGCAGATCGGCAATCGTCTCATCCGACAGCTTCCGCTCCGCACCGCTGGCGTCTCGCTCAAAGGTGCCCTTCGTGGTCACCGCAATGGTGCGCGCCGCACCCTCGTTTTCCGCATAACCACCCACAGCGGACTCATCTTTTTGCCACTGCTTGGTAGTCAGCCTCAATTCGGGCGCAACGGCACCCTGCTGCTTGGCAAGCTGGCTTTGCAGCTTGCTCAGCACGCCGGAGTCAGCCGGAATCCCTATCCCCGTGCTCAAAAACCCGTAGTACCCCAACTCGTCATTGGGGAAGCACACAGGGAAGGTATCTTGCAACACCACGCGGTCGGCAAACGATATGCGGCCGTAATTCCAATCGTTGTAGTCTGAGCCGGAGAGGCTGACAAGATTGTTCGTGTGTTTCCGGTAAAACGACACGTAGAACTTCTGGTCGTCCGCAAATTTGACGCTATCGTCAACGTCCAATTCGTACGCCAGATCCGTGTTCACGCCCTTGCGCACATAGTTGCCATCGTCAATCACCGACACTTGGCTGATCGTCTGCAGATGACTCATCTGGCCTTCGTAATCAACATGACTATAGGTCGTTTTATGACCCCATTTTCTGTTGTCGTACGACCACTCGCTCTTGTGGCTCGAAGTTCCGCTACCGTCGTCGTAGCGCGTGACAGCCTTGTGCCCTGCGCGGTTGTTACCCGAATAGTCACCGCCCGCTCGTACTGTCACCGTGGTGACGCTCTGTCGATTGTCGCATGTTTTATAGAAACGACCCGTCACCTCAAACGACATGAGGTTGATCCAGTCTGGATTGTCGTATTGAAGGCTGTCGCCGAACCACGTGCCGTAGTCGGGCAGATTCGCTGTATTCCCGCGCCCATCACCCGCCTGGTTGATCGCATCCGTGTACTGGCATTGGTTGATGCTCAAAGTGTACGACACGCTTTCCACCAGCTGGACGCCCTTAGGCATCGCATCGGTTTCGTAGGCGCTGAACGGGTCGCGGTAGGAGTACGCGTCACCGCTATCTTTCCCGTAGTCGGGCACATGTTCGCCGTCCTCCAACCGAAGCAGGTTCAGGCGGAAGTACGGATTGCTCTCCGAATCCATCCGCACAGAGTCGGCCGCACCGCTTTTTGCCTGCGCACGCACTTCATCGCCCGATACGCTCATAACGGAGCCATCGGCATAGGTCACGTCCATGTTCTCGAGGAAGGGAAGCGCTTGCGCACGCACCAGCACGTAATACGCATCGAACACGTCGGAGGGAAGCTCCTGGTTGATGGTCATCTGCAAGCCCGTGTTATACGAAACAGGCTTGATGGCATCATTGTAATAGCTTATCTCTCTCTGCTCGTTGTCACGATACGACCCGTATTGCATGTAGCACGAGTATTCCGGCCCATCAAGGCTATTCACCTGTCGGAAATCAACCAGATACGACCCTTGGGCCTTGTATCCCAAGTTCAACGCACAGTTTTGCTCTCCATATTCAGGTTGCACGTTGCCATGTGACTGCCGCGCATGGTTGGAATCCATCGTCCCCTGCGTGTAGGTGGTCAGACGCTGACCGGAAGATGCCGTATCCTCGTCGTAATACCCCACGCGGTTAACGGCGTCGAAGTACATCTTGCTCACATACACGCCTGACAAGTCAGTACGCTTCACCTCGTAGGACGAAGCCTTATCGCCCGCGCGGAATCCGCCCAGATGATTGATCGTCTGCGCTTGGAACGTGTCCTCCGTGCCGAACATGCTATCCTCGAAGCCGTGCACCGTTATGACCTGCGTCTCAGCTTCCGAGTTGGCGCTGGCGTCGTCTTCTTGCATGTTCTTCCACGACACCAGTTCTATGGTCAGCAGGTTCTGAATGCCCAGGGCGGCAACAGCGCTCTCCTCAATCGTTACCTGACCGTTCTCCACCGGATAGAACGTTCCCCGTTCATCCACAAAGCCGGCTACCTCATTGCCGCTCAACGTTGTGTCGCCCGCATCCCAGCTCGCACTGGGATCGGCTACCGGGCGCAACTCCTTCGCCACCGCGCTGGCATTCGCATCAGCGTCTGGCGCATAACCGGTCAGACGGATGGTGCCCACCTGCCCCTGCGGGAAGCATGACAGAATATCTTGGTTCACCGTGAAGCTGGTCACGTGGAAGCCCGTCCACGCGTCCACCGTGGAACCATCCTCTTGTTTAATGCCCGTCTCGTACTTCAACGGCATAGTCAGCACAACATCCAGGTCGTCGAGCACCGACACGTTGCGCTCGTTTTGCACGGTGGCCCACATAGTGAAGTCGCGGTCGTAGGGCACCACAACTTGGGTGCGCGTGTTGTCGTCCGAACCTCCGCGGTTGGTGTAGTTGGGATCCTCGCACTCGGTGCCATCATCGGCAGTGGCGTACTGCACGTAGGTGTGCAACTCAGCCGCCGGGCGCTCCACGCGCAGCACGGCTTTCTGCGAACTGGGGATGCGCGTGTCGAACGCGCCCTTCTGCTCGAAAGTCTGCGCGGCCACGTGGTCATCGTACCAGTCGGCCTTGCCCGTCAGCTCTATGCCCAGCGTTGCGCCCGACGTAACGGGATCAATAGAAGCATATCGCAACTCTATCTTGCTCAAATACTGTCCCGCACGGTCGGCCAGCATTCCCTCGCCCACCGTGAGCGTAAACGAATCCGCGCTGGCCAGCGCACTCTGCACGGCCTGCGCGTCCATCTCAAACGCCCCTCCTGCCTGCTCACCCGTGGTGGGATCAAGGAAGAAAAGCAGGGCTTTTTCGAACGCCGTGGAGCCATCGCGGTTCGTGCCCAGCTTCAGTATGTCGGCGCTTACCTCCACCGTCTTGGTTCGGAAACCGCGTACCGTGTTGTCTTCATCTTCGGCACCGCGACGTGCGATGCCTTGCACGTCCAGAGTTATCGTAGATTCGTCAGAACGCGCGTGGCTGGTGTTTTGGAAGGAGAACCGATAGCCCACGTTTTCCGCATGCGCCGCCACCTCTATGCTGCCGCCGTCGGTGCTTTCAATTGGCCCGTCAGTCGGCCGCACGTCAGCCGGCTTGAAAGAGCGAGCCGTGGTGGCAGTCCCCAACTGACCGATGAGCACCGTCGCAGAGCTTTTGCGCTCGATTCCATCCCCGTAAGCATCCGTAACCGGGAAGAAGTGCGCCGAGGTGGTGATGGAGTTCTGGTACGTATGGTTCGCACTGCCCGCCGCAGGAGCACCGTGCGTGTTCATATATCCAAGCATACGCACAACCATTGATGACTGCGCACTCAAGTGGGCGTACTTCACCCGCACGAGCGCCACCGGCGCATCCTGCGGGAACTCGGTGTCCGGAATGGTCAGCACACCGTTGTCAATCCATTTCGTCAGCGCTTCGGCGTCGAAAGAGCGCACCGGCACGACGGCATCGCCTTCTGTCGGCAGGTTGTTGAACGCGTACAGCTCCACCCCTTCGATGGTGCCCGATTCGTGACGCACGGCCGCCCTGCCACCGGCTGCTCCGTCTGCCCCGCAGAGTGCGCCTTCGCCCGTGGCCGGCGCATCAGCCGCGTCCCGGAACCCCTCTATCGCTACCCCGTTTGGCAGAAACCCTCGTGCACCGGCAAGCGGATCCGCCGTGATGCCGCTTGCGGACACATCCAGCGCCACCTTGTCGGCCTCCGCCTCGGTGGGGTTGGCCAGCTGCGCCTGCACCCATGCTTGTTCGCCCTCAGCGAAACCCCAGCGGTACGGGATGGCGCCGCTCAGCTCGGCGCCCTGCCAACTCCATCCGTATGAGGAGGTCACCGTGGGTTTGATAGTGGTTGTGGCGATATAGGATCTGTCGGCGGAGGACTTGTTCCACTCCTCCACCTCGTAGTCGGTGGAGAACTCCGCTTGCAAATGCATGACATCCATCAACGTGGGCGTGCCGAACACGTCCACGTAGGCTCCTCCGTTTATACCGCCAGCGGGAGCATTGCCGCAAAACGTTTCGAAGCGGACGGTGGCGCTTGCCAAATAACCGCCGCCCCACGCCTCGGCGGGCACCACCAAGTCTCCTTCAGAATTCAAGTAGCCTTTCAGACCGTCCCAGTCCAAATCGACCGTAGATTGCCCCCCGGCGTTATCGTACACCGCAAACGACGCCGACACGCCCTCGCCCGATGCCAGAAGCTCGGCCGACAGCGACACGTGCGACGTCACGAAACCACGCGGCTCGCTGCCGGACTCGTTGCGCGGCAGCGGGCCCACGGTGATGAGCGCAGGCTCCATCAACGCGGCGCTGTTGTTCCATATGGTGAACCGCCAACCGCTCTGATGACGGCTGAGCGGCACTTCCAGCGGGTTTTTCTCCGGAGCATCGGCGAACGTGATCAGCGGATTTTGGTTGGGATCCTGCGCATCGGTGTAGGCAACCGAGCTCACGCAAGGCTCTACGGGGAACACCTCCAGCACGGAGGTATCCGCACCTCGCATGTTCCAATCCTCTTGTTGATACAGCGTCTCGAACGCCGCTTCCACGCCATACGTGCCCACCACTTTACCCGTGCCGAACACGTCGATGAACGCCTGGATGTCTTCGGCAGGTTGGCTGCCGTACACGCGATCGTAGCGCACGGTCACGGTTTCCAAGAGTCGCTGGCGATACGGATTGTCCTTGTCGGGATCGTCTTCGCTGGGTATCCACGCCCAATACGAGTTGGGAATCACGTACGCGTTCGCATCCTGATCGAAATAGCTCTTGATCTGATTGGAGTCGATGGTCTTGGTAGCCGTCTTCCATTCTTCGTCGTTGTCGTCGTATACGCGGTACGTCACGTCAATACCAGCGAAATCGCCCAGTGTTTCCACCAACCCGGGGGAAAGCGACAGGTGCGACACCTCCACGCTGGACATGAGCTTGTTCTCGCCGGTGTCCACCAGCGGAAGCGGGCCTACCGTGATCTGGGCAGGTTCAAACATGGACGAACCCGGATTGCCGAACAAGTAACGCCAACCCGCCGAGTGCACGTCCAGCGGCACGCTGCTCTTATCCTCCAGCGTGGCATCGGGGTCGGCCGCCTGATCCGCATCGGCGTACGCCTTTGCGTCCACCGTGGGCGCGAGCGGCAACAGGGGCTGCAGCACCGCTGTTGCCGGATCGCTCGCACGGTTGAAGTACTGGTACCCGGACTGCACCCCGTCGCCGGCCGTTTGAGAAGCGGTCACCCACAAACGCTGCGCGTACTCCAAGCGTGCCGAGTTGAGGTACTCCTTGGCATCGTGCGCAGGGCCAGGTTCCAGCATGAAGCCGTTCACCTGCACCTGCCCCGGAATCTTTTCGGTCGTGCCCACAGGCTCGTGGAAAAGCAAGCGGAAACGTCCGGTGAACAGGCCGTTTTGTCCGGCGCTCGACCCCACTTTGGCACCATAGCCACGAGCTTCTAACTCGGCCGCCAGCGAATTGGCGCGCTCTTCGCCGCCAAAGCGCCAGGTAACAGATTTGATGGAGCCGTCCTCTTCGTTCTCGATGCGCGTGGGAGGAAGGTCAAGCCCTATCCACTGACGGGTTCCCGCGCTGTCCTCCACTTCGAATTGGAGCGCGGCAGCCTCGGGGTGCTCTTCGCCCTCCGCCACATAGTAGTAGTCGGACAGCTGCGGGCCGAGCGCTTCTTCACCCTCCGCCTCGGCCTCAACTTGAGGCAGCGTGATCTCCACGTTGCCAAACTCCCAGCCGCCGGGCAGGGTGTCCACCAACGCCGGACCGATATCGCTGCCTTCGGGATGGCTCTCCTGCCCGGGCTCCAGCTCACCGGTAGAGTCGAAGTCTCCGCCGCTTGCCCGCGATCCGAAGAGCGGCATATTGCCAGTAGAATGCATATTGTTGATGACGTACCCGCTCAAATACCCTAAGCGGTCTTTGCCACGATTCGAGAGACTCTCGCTGCCGTCGCCGCTGCTGCGGTCGATAGCCCATTTCTCTAGCGAAAAACCGGGATCCGGCTCGTCAAAGCCATTCGACGTTTCCAAGAACTTGGTCCACGTGTAGTCGTTCTCCCCCAATTTGCCGAAGTGAACCGTAGTTTCAAGTTCGAAGTACGCCCTTTGGAACACCTCGGACGCGCCCAGCCCGTTACGGGGGATGTTCGTAGTGTAGGGAAGCGCCACCAACAACGTGGTGTGGTCCTTGTTGTCGGGTTTCGCCCCGCCCTCGGTCGAAATGAGGGTGCCTTCGCCGTCTTTGGTGTAGAACGAGATCAGCCCGTCCTGGCCGCCTGTCTGATAGCAGATGCTCTCGGCGTTGGGGTCAACGTCCTTGACGTTGGCGAACGTGGCCATGTCTAGCTGGTTGTACTGATCGTCGGTCCAAGCGGTGGTGTCGTATATGAGCGCGCCGCCCTGCCCCGGTACGCCCACAAGAGTCAGCTCGTTGTGCTGCGCGTCGAAATTATCGTTCGGAACAATCTGGCCGTCTTCCACCTTCCAGGCCATAAGATCCTCGGGCCGCATGCCCCAGCCCCCGTCGGTGGTCACGTTCTGGAACCGGAAGAAGTGTTCGAAACGGTCGATCACGCTGTCTTCTGTCGGAGAGGTGTTGGTGATGGTGACCTTGTACACGGCATAGTTGTACTTATCCCACAGCACCGGCGTGTGGACGCACTCGGCCGCATGCTCCCATTTCAGGTTGGTCACGATGAAAGACATCTGGCGCACCAGCGTGCCGCTTGAGTCATCAGGCGAAATCTTAATTGGCCCTTGGGCAACCAGAGTTCCATCGCGGTTGTAGCAGCTGTCCGCAGTTCCTCCGAGCTGAACGGTGCCGCCCGCGTTTTCGGGAATGTTGCCGGCGAAACGCAGACTGAAGGTGGCTCGTTGGAACTGGTTGTCGAATTGACCGAGGCCGTTCGCACCAACGTATTTCAGAATATACTTGCCGGTCAGACCCTTTTCATCGCTGTACGTTTCTTTGGTGATTTCGGTGAGGGGCGTACCGTCCCCGGGGTCTTTGTACAACTGATAGTATTGGAAAAAGGTATCCGGGCTGTCAATGGTGAAGTACATGCGCTTGTTATCCGCATTGGCTGCGGGATTATTCGCTTTGTTGGCCTCCCACTCTGCCTCAGTGTACACGCCCACCAGCGCGCCGCCGGCATTTTGGTAGAGATAGGGGATGTTCAGATGAAACTCAACGCCGCTCAAATAGCCGCCCACCGGAAGCGAGGTCATAGCAGCTTGGAGCGTAACCGTCGGCGGCGCGTCCGTCGTTCTTACCATGAACAGGTTGTCGCTGACCTTTTCCGCACCGTCCTGAGTCAGGTAAGGCTGGAAGTGGTCTTGGGTCATCTGGCTCGCCCGCAAAAGCGAAATGCGGTCGGCGAGGGCGGTGTCCAGGTCGGCGTACATGCCCGGCAGGCGGTTGGAGCCCTCGGGGGGCTGCCATTCGTCGGGGATTTCGAGAGCCGGATTGTTGGCGGAGGCGTCGGCCAAAGCGTCGTCGCCGGGGACGTTGGAGCCGTCAGGCTTGTCGGGGTTGCCGGGGTCGTCAGACTCGCCGGGCTTGTCGGAGTTGTCGGAGCCGCCGGACTCGTCGGGTTCACCGGACTCGCCGGTCGCTCCGCCCTCGTCAGATGGTGCGGCGGGCGCAAGCGCGATGCCCGCCTCCTCGAAAGAACCCGCGAACTCGGTTACGCCGCCAACGTTATAGCGAGCATACGGGCGCAGCTTCGCCGCACCGGCAAACGAAAGTAGCCACCCCCCCCCCGTTGGCGTTTTTCGAGGTCTCGTACGGTACAGCCGCGTACAGGACGACGGTTTCCCCCGGCGCCACGGCGCGCTCGTCCTCTGCGGAAAGCGCCCAGCGCCCGTCGGCGCCAGCGCCCAACACGGAGGCGCCCGCTGCCACGGCCGCTGCCGTATCGGATGGGTCGATGGCCGCCACGTCCTGATCGGACAGCCCCGTGACGTCCAGCAGCACCGGAAGGGCCGCATCGCCGTCAGCCGCAGGCGCGCTGCGGTCATAGCCGTCCGACCAGCTCAGGCCAATTCCCGAAGCTGCCGGATAGCCCTCGGGCACATGGTAGGTCACGCGGTAGGCCAGCCAACCCGCCTCCTCGCCCTCCGCAGGCGCGGCGATGCGCTCCGCCTGGAAGTCGGCCTTGGCGGCGGGTTCGTCGTTGCGCAGCACAACGGTGCCGGCAAAACCTTCGGCCATGCCCATGAGCACCGAGCCGCCGGAGGCCGTGAAGGAGCCCGCCATGTAACCCACAGGCACGGACACATCGCGGCCTGCGGGCACGTCGCCGGCAAAACGCAGGTCAAACGAGGGCATGACGGAATCCGCGCGCAGGCGGCCGCCTGCGGTGTCGGTACCCTCCACGCCGTCGTAACGCAACACGATGCGCCCGCTCACGCCGGAGCGCACGTCGTCGTCGCCCACGCGCTGATAGCCCTCCTCGGCGCTCCACCGCGTCCACACCGACCATCCTTCCGGCACCTCGTCAGCCACCACGGCCGCGCGCATGCCGGCCTCCTGGCCGCCGTTTTGCAGCCATTCCTCAGGCGAGAGCGTCTCCTTCAACGTGCCGTCGTCGGTGAAGTACAGGTACGGGGCGTCCACCGTCACAACCACGCGGTCGCCGTCGTAGGCCGCGCCCAAATGCCCGTCGCCAAGCGCGGACCGCAGCTGCCCCAGCTCCACATCCACATGCGCGGCCGACGATCCCACCTGGTAGAAGCCTGCGTCGGCACGCGGCGCGCCCGAAACGTCCACGCGCGGGTCCAAAAGCGAGGCCACGTTGCCCCGCCCATCGTTGCGCGCAGGCTCCACTTGATCGGTGGGAACCAGGTTGTCGGGAGCCGGCAAGGACTCCTCCTCGGAAGTAGCTGGGGTGGCAGACGGGTCGGTGGCCTGCCCCTTGGAGGCGTCGCCTTCGTCCGAGGCGGCGGCGCCGGCGCCTGCGTCGGAACCACCTTCGGAGGGGGTCTCCGTGTCGGAGACGCCAGACTGGTCGGACTCGCTCGAAGGATCGGCGGCGGAGGAGGCGGCCTCTTCGCCATTTGCCGCAGAGGCGGAACCGGCCTCCGCGGAAGGCTGCGAAGCCTCGTCGCCCGACGATGCGTCCGCGTCCGTTTCGGCCATCGGGGCGGTTTCCTCGCTTTGGCCCTGGTTGGCGGCCAGCGCGTACTGCACTCCGCGCGCGTCCATCATGGTGACGGCAAGCAGAGCCGCCAACCCCGCCGACACGCAGCGCCTCCACAACGGCGTGCGCGAGACGGAAAGCGTCGCTCCCGACGCGCCCCCTGCATCCGACGCGGCGCCCATCTTGCCGCTCCGACTGCACCCTTCGTTCATATTGACGCCCTTCCTACTCCCCATTCAGCGACGATGCGGGGACCAAGCAATCGTTTTCGCCTGAAACGCCCTGCTCGTTAGCGAAGGGCGCGGCCTTGGACAACGGCACGGCAGGCATCTTCTCCCCAGATCATCGCACGCTCGTCCGTATGCGATACTGACACCCCCCATTATATAGAAAGCCCCCCTTAAAAACATTAGGTTTTTGTATTGTTTCAGCGCGAAAGCGACATTATTTGGACGCGCGGCGACAGCAATCAGCGCCATCTACGCCACAGCAAGAAAAGCGGCAGTTCGGGCATCAAGGCAATCTTGGCCAGGAAATCTATGAAAGCCGAGGATCGGCAACGTTGGAGGCATCAAAACGAACGAGGCGAGCGACCTGCCGAAGACGCCCTCCGAGGCCGATTTCTCAAAGAGCGATTCGCCCTCTCCGCGCTGGCAAAGCACGCCGCCGGATCGCCGTCGACATCGACAGAGAGAACGCAACTGCTTCAAAGCCGAATCGCGGCGCATCGGCGCTTTACATCAGGCGATCATCAACGCGCACCCAATAGAATGCCGAGAGCAGAAGAGGTGCTTGATGCTCTCATGGTTCGAGTTCGACGAAGAGGCTCGTCGCACGGAGCGAAAGCCGATGGACGCAAGAGGGCCGCCGGCCCCTGCTGCGCTTTGATGCTGCGGGGCAAAAGCAGTGCGGAAAGCGGCGGGCGCGCGGAGCGGCGGATGTTTCACGTGAAACATCCGCCGCTCCGCGCGCCCGCCGCTTTCCGCACTGCTTTTGCCCCGCAGCATCAAAGCGCAGCAGGGGCCGGCGGCCCTCTTGCGTCCATCGGCTTTCGCTCCGTGCGACGAGCCTCTTCGTCGAACTCGAACCATGAGAGCATCAAGCACCTCTTCTGCTCTCGGCATTCTATTGGGTGCGCGTTGATGATCGCCTGATGTAAAGCGCCGATGCGCCGCGATTCGGCTTTGAAGCAGTTGCGTTCTCTCTGTCGATGTCGACGGCGATCCGGCGGCGTGCTTTGCCAGCGCGGAGAGGGCGAATCGCTCTTTGAGAAATCGGCCTCGGAGGGCGTCTTCGGCAGGTCGCTCGCCTCGTTCGTTTTGATGCCTCCAACGTTGCCGATCCTCGGCTTTCATAGATTTCCTGGCCAAGATTGCCTTGATGCCCGAACTGCCGCTTTTCTTGCTGTGGCGTAGATGGCGCTGATTGCTGTCGCCGCGCGTCCAAATAATGTCGCTTTCGCGCTGAAACAATACAAAAACCTAATGTTTTTAAGGGGGGCTTTCTATATAATGGGGGGTGTCAGTATCGCATACGGACGAGCGTGCGATGATCTGGGGAGAAGATGCCTGCCGTGCCGTTGTCCAAGGCCGCGCCCTTCGCTAACGAGCAGGGCGTTTCAGGCGAAAACGATTGCTTGGTCCCCGCATCGTCGCTGAATGGGGAGTAGGAAGGGCGTCAATATGAACGAAGGGTGCAGTCGGAGCGGCAAGATGGGCGCCGCGTCGGATGCAGGGGGCGCGTCGGGAGCGACGCTTTCCGTCTCGCGCACGCCGTTGTGGAGGCGCTGCGTGTCGGCGGGGTTGGCGGCTCTGCTTGCCGTCACCATGATGGACGCGCGCGGAGTGCAGTACGCGCTGGCCGCCAACCAGGGCCAAAGCGAGGAAACCGCCCCGATGGCCGAAACGGACGCGGACGCATCGTCGGGCGACGAGGCTTCGCAGCCTTCCGCGGAGGCCGGTTCCGCCTCTGCGGCAAATGGCGAAGAGGCCGCCTCCTCCGCCGCCGATCCTTCGAGCGAGTCCGACCAGTCTGGCGTCTCCGACACGGAGACCCCCTCCGAAGGTGGTTCCGACGCAGGCGCCGGCGCCGCCGCCTCGGACGAAGGCGACGCCTCCAAGGGGCAGGCCACCGACCCGTCTGCCACCCCAGCTACTTCCGAGGAGGAGTCCTTGCCGGCTCCCGACAACCTGGTTCCCACCGATCAAGTGGAGCCTGCGCGCAACGATGGGCGGGGCAACGTGGCCTCGCTTTTGGACCCGCGCGTGGACGTTTCGGGCGCGCCGCGTGCCGACGCAGGCTTCTACCAGGTGGGATCGTCGGCCGCGCATGTGGATGTGGAGCTGGGGCAGCTGCGGTCCGCGCTTGGCGACGGGCATTTGGGCGCGGCCTACGACGGCGACCGCGTGGTTGTGACGGTGGACGCCCCGTACCTGTACTTCACCGACGACGGCACGTTGAAGGAGACGCTCTCGCCTGAGGAATGGCTGCAAAACGGCGGCCAGGAGGCCGGCATGCGCGCGGCCGTGGTGGCTGACGAGGTGCCGGAAGGATGGTCGGTGTGGACGCGGTGGAGCGCCGAGGAGGGCTATCAGCGCGTGGGCGACGACGACGTGCGCTCCGGCGTGAGCGGGCGCATCGTGTTGCGTTACGACGGCGTGGAGGGTACCGACACCGCAGGCGGCCGCCTGCGCGCGGATTCCGTCATGCCCTCGTTTGACCTGCGTTTTGCCGGCGACGTGCCCGCAGGCCGCGATGTGTCCGTGCCTGTGGGTTACATGGCGGGCTCCTTCACGGCCTCCGGCGGCTCGGTGCTCATGGGCATGGCCGAAGGTTTTGCCGGCACCGTTGTGCTGCGCAACGACGAACCCGCCGCCAAGGCCGACTTCCAGGCGGAGCGCATCGCCGCGCCTGCGGAGGGCGAGGAGGCGGGTTGGCTGGCCTACCGCGTGACCTACCATGTGCCCGAGGGCTATCCGGCAGCTTCGGGAATTGGCCTGAGCTGGTCGGACGGCTATGACCGCAGCGCGCCTGCGGCTGACGGCGATGCGGCCCTTCCGGTGCTGCTGGACGTCACGGGGCTGTCCGATCAGGACGTGGCGGCCATCGACCCATCCGATACGGCAGCGGCCGTGGCAGCGGGCGCCTCCGTGTTGGGCGCTGGCGCCGACGGGCGCTGGGCGCTTTCCGCAGAGGACGAGCGCGCCGTGGCGCCGGGGGAAACCGTCGTCCTGTACGCGGCTGTACCGTACGAGACCTCGAAAAACGCCAACGGGGGGGGGGTGGCTACTTTCGTTTGCCGGTGCGGCGAAGCTGCGCCCGTATGCTCGCTATAACGTTGGCGGCGTAACCGAGTTCGCGGGTTCTTTCGAGGAGGCGGGCATCGCGCTTGCGCCCGCCGCACCATCTGACGAGGGCGGAGCGACCGGCGAGTCCGGTGAACCCGACGAGTCCGGCGGCTCCGACAACTCCGACAAGCCCGGCGAGTCTGACGACCCCGGCAACCCCGACAAGCCTGACGGCTCCAACGTCCCCGGCGACGACGCTTTGGCCGACGCCTCCGCCAACAATCCGGCTCTCGAAATCCCCGACGAATGGCAGCCCCCCGAGGGCTCCAACCGCCTGCCGGGCATGTACGCCGACCTGGACACCGCCCTCGCCGACCGCATTTCGCTTTTGCGGGCGAGCCAGATGACCCAAGACCACTTCCAGCCTTACCTGACTCAGGACGGTGCGGAAAAGGTCAGCGACAACCTGTTCATGGTAAGAACGACGGACGCGCCGCCGACGGTTACGCTCCAAGCTGCTATGACCTCGCTTCCGGTGGGCGGCTATTTGAGCGGCGTTGAGTTTCATCTGAACATCCCCTATCTCTACCAAAATGCCGGCGGCGCGCTGGTGGGCGTGTACACTGAGGCAGAGTGGGAGGCCAACAAAGCGAATAATCCCGCAGCCAATGCGGATAACAAGCGCATGTACTTCACCATTGACAGCCCGGATACCTTTTTCCAATACTATCAGTTGTACAAAGACCCCGGGGACGGTACGCCCCTCACCGAAATCACCAAAGAAACGTACAGCGATGAAAAGGGTCTGACCGGCAAGTATATTCTGAAATACGTTGGTGCGAACGGCCTCGGTCAATTCGACAACCAGTTCCAACGAGCCACCTTCAGTCTGCGTTTCGCCGGCAACATTCCCGAAAACGCGGGCGGCACCGTTCAGCTCGGAGGAACTGCGGACAGCTGCTACAACCGCGATGGAACTCTGGTTGCCCAAGGGCCAATTAAGATTTCGCCTGATGACTCAAGCGGCACGCTGGTGCGCCAGATGTCTTTCATCGTGACCAACCTGAAATGGGAGCATGCGGCCGAGTGCGTCCACACGCCGGTGCTGTGGGATAAGTACAACTATGCCGTGTACAAGGTCACCATCACCAACACCTCTCCGACAGAAGACAGCGTGATCGACCGTTTCGAACACTTCTTCCGGTTCCAGAACGTGACCACCGACGGGGGCTGGGGCATGCGGCCCGAGGATCTTATGGCCTGGAAGGTGGAAGACGGCCAGATTGTTCCGAACGATAATTTCGACGCGCAGCACAACGAGCTGACTCTTGTGGGCGTACCGGGGCAGGGCGGCGCGCTCATATACGACACCACCGCTTGGACCGACGATCAGTACAACCAGCTAGACATGGCCACGTTCGCCAACGTCAAGGACGTTGACCCCAACGCCGAGAGCATCTGCTATCAGACAGGCGGCCAGGACGGGCTGATCTCGTTCTACACCAAAGACGGCGAAGGCACCCTCATTTCGACCGAGGGCGGGGCGAAACCCGACAACAAGGACCACACCACGTTGTTGGTGGCGCTTCCCTACACTACGAACATCCCCCGTAACGGGCTGGGCGCGTCCGAGGTGTTCCAAAGGGCGTACTTCGAACTTGAAACTACGGTTCACTTCGGCAAATTGGGGGAGAACGACTACACGTGGACCAAGTTCTTGGAAACGTCGAATGGCTTTGACGAGCCGGATCCCGGTTTTTCGCTAGAGAAATGGGCTATCGACCGCAGCAGCGGCGACGGCAGCGAGAGTCTCTCGAATCGTGGCAAAGACCGCTTAGGGTATTTGAGCGGGTACGTCATCAACAATATGCATTCTACTGGCAATATGCCGCTCTTCGGATCGCGGGCAAGCGGCGGAGACTTCGACTCTACCGGTGAGCTGGAGCCCGGGCAGGAGAGCCATCCCGAAGGCAGCGATATCGGTCCGGCGTTGGTGGACACCCTGCCCGGCGGCTGGGAGTTTGGCAACGTGGAGATCACGCTGCCTCAAGTTGAGGCCGAGGCGGAGGGTGAAGAAGCGCTCGGCCCGCAGCTGTCCGACTACTACTATGTGGCGGAGGGCGAAGAGCACCCCGAGGCTGCCGCGCTCCAATTCGAAGTGGAGGACAGCGCGGGAACCCGTCAGTGGATAGGGCTTGACCTTCCTCCCACGCGCATCGAGAACGAAGAGGACGGCTCCATCAAATCTGTTACCTGGCGCTTTGGCGGCGAAGAGCGCGCCAATTCGCTGGCGGCCGAGTTAGAAGCTCGTGGCTATGGTGCCAAAGTGGGGTCGAGCGCCGGACAAAACGGCCTGTTCACCGGACGTTTCCGCTTGCTTTTCCACGAGCCTGTGGGCACGACCGAAAAGATTCCGGGGCAGGTGCAGGTGAACGGCTTCATGCTGGAACCTGGCCCTGCGCACGATGCCAAGGAGTACCTCAACTCGGCACGCTTGGAGTACGCGCAGCGTTTGTGGGTGACCGCTTCTCAAACGGCCGGCGACGGGGTGCAGTCCGGGTACCAGTACTTCAACCGTGCGAGCGATCCGGCAACAGCGGTGCTGCAGCCCCTGTTGCCGCTCGCGCCCACGGTGGACGCAAAGGCGTACGCCGATGCGGATCAGGCGGCCGACCCCGATGCCACGCTGGAGGATAAGAGCAGCGTGCCGCTGGACGTGCACTCGGCGGGTTGGCGTTACTTGTTCGGCAATCCGGGTTCGTCCATGTTTGAACCTGCCCAGATCACGGTAGGCCCGCTTCCGCTGGTGGACACCGGCGAGAACAAGCTCATGTCCAGCGTGGAGGTGTCGCACCTGTCGCTTTCCCCCGGGTTGGTGGAAACACTGGGCGATTTCGCTGGTATTGACGTGACGTACCGCGTATACGACGACAACGACGAAGAATGGAAGACGGCTACCAAGACCATCGACTCCAATCAGATCAAGAGCTATTTCGATCAGGATGCGAACGCGTACGTGATTCCCAACTCGTATTGGGCGTGGATACCCAGCGAAGACGATCCCGACAAGGACAATCCGTATCGCCAGCGACTCTTGGAAACCGTGACCGTGCGCTACGATCGCGTGTACGGCAGCCAACCTGCCGAAGACATCCAGGCGTTCATCGACGTGTTCGGCACGGGTAAAGTGGTGGGCACGTATGGCGTGGAAGCGGCGTTCGAGACGCTGTATCAACAAGAGGATTGGAACATGCGAGGTGCGGATACCTCCGTGCTGGAGGTGTTCCCCGTAGAGCCTTGCGTGAGCTCGGTTGCCTACACCGATGCGCAGGATCCCAACCAAAATCCGCTGATCACGTTCGCCGATGCTCCGGAGAAAAACCCGCTGGAAGTGCCGCTCAGCCGTCATCAGAGCGGTTGGCGGTTCACCATATGGAACAACAGCGCCGCGTTGATGGAGCCTGCGCTCATCACCGTGGGCCCGCTGCCGCGCAACGAGTCCGGCAGCGAGCCGCGTGGTTTCGTGACGTCGCACGTGTCGCTGTCGGCCGAGCTTCTGGCATCGGGCGAGGGCGTGTCGGCGTCGTTTGCGGTGTACGATAACGCCGGGGGGCAATCTACGGTCGATTTGGACTGGGACGGTCTGAAAGGCTACTTGAATTCTGAAGGAGACTTGGTGGTGCCCGCCGAGGCGTGGGGCGGCGGTTATTTGGCAAGCGCCACCGTCCGCTTCGAAACGTTTTGCGGCAATGCTCCCGCTGGCGGTATAAACGGAGGAGCCTACGTGGACGTGTTCGGCACGCCCACGTTGATGGATGTCATGCATTTGCAAGCGGAGTTCTCCACCGACTACGAGGTGGAGGAGTGGAACAAGTCCTCCGCCGACAGATCCTATATCGCCACAACCACTATCAAACCCACGGTGACCTCCTCATACGGATGGAGTTGGCAGGGCGCCGAGCTGAGCGGCGCCATCCCGTACCGCTGGGGTTTCGCTGAGGGCGAACAAGCATGGGTGCAGGCGCAGCTGGCCAACCCCACCGAGGCGGAGGCCGACAAGGTGGCGCTGGATGTGTCCGCAAGCGGCATCACGGCGGATCCGCTTGCCGGTGCACGAGGGTTTCTGCCAAACGGGGTAGCGATAGAGGGGTTCCGGGACGCGGCTGATGCGCCGGCCACGGGCGAAGGCGCACTCTGCGGGGCAGACGGAGCAGCCGGTGGCAGGGCGGCCGTGCGTCACGAATCGGGCACCATCGAAGGGGTGGAGCTGTACGCGTTCAACAACCTGCCGACAGAAGGCGATGCCGTCGTGCCGGTGCGCTCTTTCGACGCCGAAGCGCTGACGAAATGGATTGACAACGGTGTGCTGACCATTCCGGACACCGAGTTCCCGCAGGATGCGCCGGTGGCGCTCGTGCGGGTGAAGTACGCCCACTTGAGTGCGCAGTCATCAATGGTTGTGCGTATGCTTGGATATATGAACACGCACGGTGCTCCTGCGGCGGGCAGTGCGAACCATACGTACCAGAACTCCATCACCACCTCGGCGCACTTCTTCCCGGTTACGGATGCTTACGGGGATGGAATCGAGCGCAAAAGCTCTGCGACGGTGCTCATCGGTCAGTTGGGGACTGCCACCACGGCTCGCTCTTTCAAGCCGGCTGACGTGCGGCCGACTGACGGGCCAATTGAAAGCACCGACGGCGGCAGCATAGAGGTGGCGGCGCATGCGGAAAACGTGGGCTATCGGTTCTCCTTCCAAAACACCAGCCACGCGCGTTCTGACGAATCTACGATAACTCTGGACGTGCAAGGCATCGCACGTCGCGGTGCCGAAGATGAAGACAACACGGTACGCGGTTTCCGAACCAAGACGGTGGAGGTAAGCGCCGACATACTGAAGCTGGGCACGAACCGCGATGGCTCCACGGCGTTCGAAAAAGCCCTGCTTTTCTTCCTTGATCCCACCACGGGTGAGCAGGCAGGAGGGGCGTTTGAGATGGACGCGCAGGCCGTGCAGAGTGCGCTGGCCAGCGCGGATTCGTTTACGCTCACGGTGGGCGAGGGAATGCTGGCCGACCGTGCGGGACAGTATTTGAGCAAGATAGAGTTGCGATATGCTTCTATTGATCCCGTTACGTCGGGCGCAACGCTGGGCATAGAGCTGACGGGCAAGGCCGACTGGTACGATGACCACGTGGCCGCGCAGACTTTCGAGCAGAAGGGCGCGTTCGACACGCGCATCCCCAGTTCGCAGAAAGCCGTGCTGCGCGTGGAGCGCCCGGCGGCTGAGTTGCACACCTACGTGCAGTACGCCACTGCCGATGATGGCACCGAGTGCGAGGATCCCAACTACACCAACCGCGGAGGTTCGGACGACAACACGCGCACCCAAGTTGTGGTGCCCTACGACCGCGACTTCACTATGTGGGCCACCGTGCAAAACGAGCGCAACGTGTCGGTGCTCGACGACCTGGATGTTGTGCTGACTATGCCGTTGAAGTACGAGACGGGCATTAAACAAGAGGATGGTTCCACGGTGGACGCGTGGACGGGCTTCCACGTGACCAGCTTCACGGTGAACCAAGATATTCTGTCATGCTTCCCGCAGGGGCAGGTGGGCACCATCCGTCTGACCGGTTATGCGCCAGACGCTGATGCGAATGCCAGCGCGGTGGCGAAGGAGTTGCGCCCGGTAGCCGATCCCAGTGCGAGCTGGGATGCGGGCGACACAACGTTGAGCGGCAATGAGGTAGCCGGCTTTGTGGATGAACGGGGAACGTTCTATCCGGTGGAGAACGGTCAGGTAACGATTGAGGAGAGCGCTGTTGCCGCCCTGGGCATTCAGAACCTGCTGACCATAGAACTGGTGTCGTGGAAGAACATGCAAGAAGACGACGCCAGCGCCAACTCGGAAGCTGAGACGCAGGTCATAACGGTGCACGGCTTCGAGGATAGCATGTTCGGCACGGAGGACACGTTCCAAGCGCAGACGATCAATCATCTGGGCGGATTCCGCGCGGGCGATAAGGCTTCGTCCTACGAGGTGAAGCGTACTGACTTGTCAGGCGTGTATGTGAGCAAGATGTACTTCGACGCCGTTAACCGCGTGGGGTATTACGACGAGGATACGGCATCTTCCGGTCAGCGTCTGACCACCTACACGCAGGGGACGATGGATTCCAACCATGCGCGGCAGTCACATGGCAACGTGCAACCTGAATATGGAGAGCAAAACTGTGCGTTGAACTTGGGATACAAGGCCCAAGGGTCGTATCTGGTTGATTTCCGACAGGTGAATAGCCTTGATGGGCCGGAATACTCGTGCTACATGCAATACGGGTCGTATCGTGACAACGAGCAGAGAGAGATAAGCTATTACAATGATGCCATCAAGCCTGTTTCGTATAACACGGGCTTGCAGATGACCATCAACCAGGAGCTTCCCTCCGACGTGTTCGATGCGTATTACGTGCTGGTGCGTGCGCAAGCGCTTCCCTTCCTCGAGAACATGGACGTGACCTATGCCGATGGCTCCGTTATGAGCGTATCGGGCGATGAAGTGCGTGCGCAGGCAAAAAGCGGTGCGGCCGACTCTGTGCGGATGGATTCGGAGAGCAATCCGTACTTCCGCCTGAACCTGCTTCGGTTGGAGGACGGCGAACATGTGCCCGACTACGGGAAAGATAGCGGTGACGCGTACTCCTACCGCGACCCGTTCAGCGCCTACGAAACCGATGCGATGCCTAAGGGCGTCCAGCTGGTGGAAAGCGTGTCGTACACTTTGAGCATCAACCAATGCCAGTACACGGATGCGATCAACCAGGCGGGTGATGGGCGCGGGAATACAGCGAATCTGCCCGACTACGGCACGTGGTTCGGCGACAGCCTTCAATACGACAATCCAGACTGGATCAACCTCATGTCGTTTGAGGTGACGGGTCGTTTCTATAAAACATGCGACAATCGACAGAGCGTCACCACGGTGACAGTACGAGCGGGCGGTGACTATTCGGGTAACAACCGCGCAGGGCACAAGGCTGTCACGCGCTACGACGACGGTAGCGGAACTTCGAGCCACAAGAGCGAGTGGTCGTACGACAACAGAAAATGGGGTCATAAAACGACCTATAGTCATGTTGATTACGAAGGCCAGATGAGTCATCTGCAGACGATCAGCCAAGTGTCGGTGATTGACGATGGCAACTATGTGCGCAAGGGCGTGAACACGGATCTGGCGTACGAATTGGACGTTGACGATAGCGTCAAATTTGCGGACGACCAGAAGTTCTACGTGTCGTTTTACCGGAAACACACGAACAATCTTGTCAGCCTCTCCGGCTCAGACTACAACGATTGGAATTACGGCCGCATATCGTTTGCCGACCGCGTGGTGTTGCAAGATACCTTCCCTGTGTGCTTCCCCAATGACGAGTTGGGGTACTACGGGTTTTTGAGCACGGGGATAGGGATTCCGGCTGACTCCGGCGTGCTGAGCAAGCTGCAAAGCCAGCTTGCCAAGCAGCAGGGTGCCGTTGCGCCCGAATTGAGGCTGACTACCAAGCAGTGGCAAAAAGATGAGTCCGCTGTGGGTGGTTATGCGGAAAACGAGGGTGCGGCGCGCACCATTGCGGTGACCACGAAGGGCACCTTTGAGCGAGACGCCAGCGGTGCGGAGCGGAAGCTGTCGGATGAGACGATTGCCGATCTGCTGGATGCGACAGCTGCTGACGGCACGGTGTATGTGCAGTTTGCGCGGCCTGATGAAGAGCCGGCCGTTGAGATCAAAAGCATGGTGGAGACAGGCGGGAAACCGTTCGTCATCGATCTGCACGAGAACGAATTTATTGCCGAATTGTCGATTGAGCTAGGTGCATATGCCGGTGACGTGGATGGTGCGGGCGAGACGGATCAGCGCTACAACGGCGAGGCTGACGGCACGGAAACGGATATTGACCTGCACGTGCTTGGCCGACCTTATGTGTACGGCAGCCAAGAGAATCCCCTGACAGGTGGCGCAACGGCTGTATCTGATGCTACGAATACGGTGAGCGCTATCAGTTATCTGAACGAGGATCCGGATACGCCTATCTCTTCGCCTGCATGGAACTACTACGACAATCATGACAGATCTTCCGACCCGGCAGCGTTCACCGGCTACTTGATTCCGCTCCGGTATCGCTACACACTGCACGGTGAAAACGATGTGACGGACACGCTGTGTCCCGTGGTGTACGACTTTAATGAGAACAATGATGCGCCCACGAAGACTATCTACGAGGCTCGTTTCCAAAACGTCGAGGATGGAACGCCGGGAGTGGATGACGCCAAGCGCGCTTCCCATATCAGCCATGTGACGCTGACGAGCGCTCTGGATGACAACTCGCGTCTGCAGACCGTTTACGTGCCGCAGCGTCTGGTGCCTGGTGGTCAAGGATATTCCGAAAACTGGCTGCGGGTGGTTTCCCTGTCGTTCGTGGCGAACGGGAAGACGGTGGAGCTGTCGTGGGAAGATCTCGTGAATGCGGGCGTGGTGTCCAGTCAGGCAAACGCAAAGGGCGATTATGAGGTTGACCTAGAGGCATACCTGCGACAGGATTTGAAGAATCAGCTGGATGGTGACCCGGACACGGTGTCCCAGGAACTGGTGACCACGTATAAGGCCACGACGGATACCAACAGCATCAATGGTTACAAAGATGATCCCGCAGTGGACGTTGAGTATGCCAAGGCGCACGTCAGCAGCATCTCGCTGACGTTCGATTCCCCCAATGCCGACCGCTATGACCCGACCACCATGTTGGATTCGGGCAAGTATCTGGCTAACGAAGAGGGCGGGTACGCGTTCTCGTATGAGTGCGTGCTCGTAGACCGCACGCTCGATGCGTTCCAAAACTCCTCATCTGTTGATGAGGGGTGGGACCGTCTGGCTACGCCGACATTCTCAAAGCAAGTCACGACTTCCTACACGTACGCATCCATATCATCGGATGCCACCTCCATACGGCACGATTTGTCGGTGTCCAATGTGGAGACGAAGGATCCGAATCATAACATTCCAAGCGCTGCAAGCTCCGATCCTACGTTCTTCTACCATGCGCGTCATCGGCTTGGTTTGCTGGAGATGAGTATGGCTCGCGGCACGAAGATAACGGTGGAGGGTGCGGACGGCTCGCCCACCGAGCGGACCCTGTTCGCCTACGACCGCGACGACCGCTCGCTTGCGTCTCCGTCGAGCGCTGATCCGCTGGCCGGTGAACCCACCAACATCCCCGACCGTAACCTGTATGCAGGCGACTATGTGGAGTACACGCTCACCATTCAGGCGGGCGAGGACGCCGGTCTGCCGCTTGAGCAGGCAACCGGCCGCTTCTCTGTTGCCGCAGGGCAGCGTATTGTAGGCTGGGAGGTTGCTGACGACAGCACAGCTGTGGGCGCGGATGGTGCGCCGCTTCCCGTGACGGCCAAAATAGGCTCGGTGGAGGGTGGCGCGCAGGGTATGCGCGAGGCTCCGGCGCAAGAGGACCTTTCCGTGGCGGAGGGGCAAGAGCAGTACGAGCAGAACCGCGAGCTGGTGTTGACGGTGGGCGATGCTTCGCTCAGCCCCGATAACGCACAGATGCAGCAGGGAACGTTCGTGAACATTCGCGTCATCACCCAGTTGACGAGCGAGCTGGGCGATGACGGCTATGACAGCGAAGAGGGTGTGGCGTTCCAAGATGACGAGCCTGCATGGAAAGGCAAGTCGCCCACTGCCCAGTTCATGGTCACGGCAGCGCCGAAGCATGGTTTCGCGCAATACCGCGTGCGCGATGTGCGCAGTGCGCGCTATCCAAGTAAGCAGATGAACGCGCTTTACGGAACATCCACGTCGTACAATACAAGCTACAGAACCGACGATGGTTCATCGAGCACGTCTTTCTATCGCGAGATCACCCAAGATTCCCGTTTGGATGGACAAGAGCAACTAGGCATCCGCGCCACTTCGGCACTGACGTTCTATACGCATTATGAATATAGATACTCCAATGCAAGAATTGCTGCGGAGTGGCTGGAGGTTGATCCCAATGCTGGCAGCTCTGCCACCGTTGAGAAAAACCCGGCCGACACTGACGGCAACCCCATGAAGCTTACGGTGTCGGATTTGAAGAACCCCACCTACCATGTCGAGGATATGACGGTGACGGTGCTGTTCACCAAAGATCACGATGAAAAGGGCAACCCCGTGGGCGCGCCTATCTTTGAGTTGACGGACACGCCGAAGCTAGCATCGTCGGTGGGTTCTGCTGACGGCCTGAAAGACGTGGGTTATCCCGAGGGCATCGTTGAGAGCGAGGCTGGGCCAGACCCCGACACGCCGGGTCGTCCTGATGTCAAGGTGGAGTACTACGAGCCGAGTCAGGGTGCATGGCTTGAGTATGATGCGCTTGAGACGCTCATGAAGCAGCAAGGTCCTGCCGAAACGGATCACGTGGTAAACGACAGCGTGTTCCGCACAGCTACCGGCGTGCGCTGGACGTACTACGATGTGCCTGCGCGTGCGGAGGGCGATGCAGGGGAGTTTTTGCTGGATGATGTGGCGCTTATCGGCGTGGGTCGTTACCACGATGTGCGGTTGGACGAGGGAACCGTGGCCAGCAAGGAGCAGGCAACCAGTTGGAACTTCGACCAATACCTTGACGTAAGTTTCACGCATCGCCACAACGAGAGTGAGCCGTTGTTCTCCAAGGGTTCCGTGGAGGTTGAGGCAGCTCCCGCTCTGCATGGCACGTGGCTCACGAAGCAGGATGATTACAACGATTATGTTCGTGTGACGGTGTCGCGCCGCACGCCTGTGATGCAGTTCCATAACCAGGTGTTCCAGACCCAAGAACAGGCTGCTGCGGGTTATGACGCGGAGGCCGACCAGAAACTGGGCTACATTCCGGGCGAGACGTTCTGGTACAAGGATACGCTGCGTAACGTGAAGGAGGGTACGAACCCGGGTGTCAGCGACTTGCAGGGCGAGTTGTATAACCCCGTGTTTTACGAGCGCATACCTGCGAATTACTTAAAGCAGGCATTGGGTGCTCATGCCGGGGTCGATATAACGGCCGAGTATTTGGAATCGTACATTAAACAACACCTGCGTTGGACGGATCGCGATGGCAACGATGTAACCGCCGCGCGTACGACCGACGTGGGCATGGAGCTGTCCGTTGAATTGGCGGATGCATCCGAGGCCCCTGACTACGGTGGCGCCATGACGTATGCCTCCACCTCGGAGGTTTCCACGCCAGCGGGCGGTAAGCCATTTGCCGACCTGAACCCCACGGATTCCGGTGTGAGTGAAAACACGACGTTTTATCTGTTCAAGATAAGCTGGGAGCCGGCGGCTGGCACCGAGGGCGGTAATCCGGCTGATGCGACGGATCTGGCGCCGGTTGATCGCGTGAAGGCGGGCAACACGCGCATGGAGGTGGGCGACACCATAGAGCTGTGGTTCCCCGTACAAGCGGCACTCGATGGGTTGCCCCAGGTGTACACGGATCTAGACCAGGCCGCACTGTCGTCGGGAACGACGGGTGCCGAGCCTGCGTATTTCCCACGTCTGGGCGAGTACTCGGCGAATTCGTATTCATCGTATTATTACAGTCATTATGCCGATCCTCTAGGGGGCGAGTGGTTCACTAGTACTGCGTTGCCGTCTTACTATGCAGCGATTAAGGTGAACACCAGCAATGTGCTCATGGATTTGGATTCGCTGTTGCACGAAAGCGGATTCACGGGCGATCGTCCCGACGATACCGATTTGTGGGAAACGTTTGACGGTTCGCTTGCCTATCTGCCGGGAGATAACAGCGACAACGATGACAGTTTCTTCGATACGGACATGCGCACGCTGAACAATTGTCAAACAGCGCGCTATTCACCCCAGCGTCCCAACGACGCTACGACAGAGTCCTGGCCAGAGGCCAAGCATTACACGCGCACCGATACGTCTTCGTCCTCTACGCATGCGCGGTATGCGCTCTCCTTTGACAAGCTGTGCCTCACGCCCCGCATTGGCGCGCTCTTGGAAAACGAAACCGAAGTTCCGGTGGTGTGGAGCCAAACGCGCGTTCATTTGCAGAAAGCCTGGATAGCCACGGCAAGTGAGTTTGCGGTAAAGGGCGATGACCCCGCGATGGACAATGGCTCTGCGCCAAACTACGAGAGCGCTCGTGTGTACGAATCGGGCCGCGATCCGCATTGCGATTACGCGGGGAACCCCACATGGTGGGACGATGACAACAGAGGCGTTCTATGGGGCCAGCACACTACCGCGCTGCAGTACAACCAAGATTTTACAGCGCGTCTGCAGGCGCTCAACTACGGCGACCGTACGCTTGACGGCGTGGAGTTCACGTATGTGCTGCCACGTGGCGTGGAGCCGGTGTTTGCCGACGACGGAAGCATGGTGGAGGTGGACGCCAAGGTGTTGGAGCAGGCCGTGTCTGCCGCTAACCCTGGCACCGATCCATATGCCGAGGAAACATGGAACGACATCCCCGATGACCTGGTGAAGGTTGAGGTAGTGCAGCGCCCCGATGGTGACTACGAGGGTTACGACGCGCCGAGCGCCGCGCAGGACCCGGCTGCGTACCGCGACGGCAAGGTGCTCAAGGCAAACGCAGAGGATTTGTCTGCGGATCTGAGCATGTCGTCCTATGAAGCCGTAGCTGCTGCGGCAGGTGACGCTGAATCGTATCGCGACAGCTCGCAGCCATGGGTGCTTAAAATTACCGTAGAGCAGCCCCTGGGCAAATGGTTCTATCGCGCGCAGGACGGCAGCGAGGTCAACACAGCCGACCCCGACGGTTACGCCGACGGCGGCTACAAGATAAACGTGGACGTGCCGGTGCACGTGTTCGCAAACAACGCCAATGGCGAATGGAACGACCGCGTGCTGGTGCGCCCTGTGGACACGAGTCGCTCCGAGGGCATGGGTAGCCGTTCGAGCGCCTACTACCAGGTGTTCGATATCGACCACTGGGAGGGTGCCACGGCGCAGGCCGATAAGGCGCACAACGTGCAGCCCTACGGCATGGATTGGCGCTGGTCTTCATATTACGGAACTGGGCGCAGCCAGCTGTACGGCTCACCCAATATGCCTGCCGTCAACGGCAAAACCGTGCAGAACAACACGGTGTCTGCCGACGATCTGAGCGTCAAGGTGGCCAACACAAGCGCCATTGCATGGGGTAAAGCGTACAAAGACGCCGGGAGCGAGGCGCCGCTCTATGCGCAGACGGGTACTACGGCCGTGCAACGTGAGCCGCTTGTGCGCGTGTGGAACACGCTGGGCGAAAACGGCGTGAGCGGCTCTGTGGCCGACTACTACCTGATGCAGGAAGCTGATCATCGCCAGTTGAACGTCCATGTGGAAAACCGCTATTGGTGGAACGATATTCAGAAGACGTCATATCAGAATCATTACCACAACTATGCCACTGACGGTGGTGCGCGGGGCGACCTCGTGCTGCCTGTGGTGACTACGGTGCTGCCGCAGGGCATTGCACCGGTTGATAGGGATACCGGTCTGCCGTACAGCCCTTCTCCGGATGTGGAGCAGAATTTTGACCAGGCCGATTGGGGCGTGTCCTACACCGATGGCGCAACGGCGAACGAACCCGACGCAAACGCGGAGGATATGCAGCCCGGATTCCGAGCCACGGTCACCTACGAGAAGGTGACGATGACCGATACTGATGGCGACACGGCGGCTTCGGATGGCGAGGAGTACCGCTACGTGGTGCGCTTCTTGCCGCAGGACGACGACCTGGACGCTCCCGACGGTGCCGTGGGCGCCGGCAACAGCGAGCAGCGCATCAAGTCCGATGGCGCGGGGTTGTTCTCGTTCGATATTGTGACGTACGAGGAGCCTGTGCGCGAAGAGGGCGATCCTGAACAGGTGGAGAACTCCTACGAGAACGTGCGCAGCTACGTGAGTTCGGCCATGGGCGGTTACCGATTCATAAGCGACACCGACATAGGAGGCAATCCCTATTTGGTGGGCGCCGAAAAGCAGTCGTCGGGAGATCTGCGTTTGGATGCCCGGGCGAGCAAGGATTATCCGACTGCGCCCGTGCCTTCCAATTGCATGGCCGACGAGGGAACGCGCGAAGAGGTGCCCTTCAATTGGCTGCCCGGGTTCAGCGGAACCTATGCCGAGATGGGCGACATGCGAAACACCACGGCAAACGAAGAGGGCGATGTGTCCCTGGGCGACGTGGTGGAGCGTGAGGGGCTGCCTTTGCTGGTGGAGGACTACGCGTTCCGGCCGGCGTGGTCGCTGACCGAGGAGAACACACAGGCGCTGGATGGCGATGACGCTGCCGTCTATCAGGATGCGTTTTCCAATCGAGCGGCGGGGAGCGCCGATCAGATTCCCGACGCAGGTTCGTATGCCGCTTTGAAGCTGCGGACGTCGTATCCGTCGTTCACCTCCTCCTATGAGGTGGAGGCCGATCCCGTGCGTCCGCTTGACGGAGCCGACCCCTCCGCTACGGGAACGACCAATACCGGGGACGGCGCGAAGGGCGATCTCGCAGGCGGCGACGGCGAGGTGTTGGACGCCGACGGCGGCAAAACGGGCGAGGCTGACCAGTCGTGGCAATACGGCGATGAGCCCTGGTATGCTCTCACAGTGAAGAACAACCTGGCGGATGAAGAGAATCTCGGCTCGTCGGGCGCGTTGGCCCACGGCAAGCTGGTGTTCTCGTTCCATCTGCCCGAACAGGTGACGTTCTACAACAAGGCCACGCTGGACTCCAACAACTATGCCGATTACGAGGACGACGACTACCAGTTCTTCGTCGAACGCACTTATACGCCACGCGGTCAGACCGATCAGGTGATCGAGACCCTGACGCCCAAGCAGCTGCGCGCGGCCGGCTGGACGGTGAACGTCACCGCGCAGCCCGACTACGGTGCGAACAATTACAGCGATCCCGATTACGCCAAGCCCGACTACGACGATCCCGACGATGCGGGTGCGGGCAGCACGGCCAAGCCGAAGTCGCACGAGGGCGAGGTGCTGGTGGTCGAGCTGGCGCCGCCTGACGACGCCACTGATGCGGAGTTCGATGGTTCGAACAGCATGCTGGAGGCGTACTGGAAAGACGGTATCCGTCCGGACGGCTACTTCGGCATGGGCGATGTGATCACGCTCAAGGTGCGCACGGTCATCGACAACCTGGGCGACGAGGAATCTGCTGCCGAGGGCATGCCCGAAACCTACCGCGAGCAACTTGAGAACATTCGCACCTGGGACGGCGAGGGCTCGCAGGCGTACGTGACCACGCACGACCGAACCCTGGGCTGGACGGACGAATGGACGCACACCTATTCCGACAACTACACCGGAGACGAAGGCGCGGCAGGGGAAACCAAAACCAAGCCCAAGCTGCCCGCAGACCCCGATTTTCCGGTAAAGGACTTCTCCGACCAAACCCCCGACCGCTTCACGTTCGACAATCGGGTGGAGGATGCGCCGGGGTACCTGGACGAGGGCGACCCGAGCAATCCGGATGACGACGTGCAGGTGCCTGACACGGACTACGATGCGGACGGCGAGCTGGACGACATCTACACTGCGGCCGCCGCCGGTTGGTTCAAGGTGGCCAAGCCCAGCGCTTCCATCCGCGCTGATACGCTGGATCAGCGCAGTCTGGTGTCCGATCCGGACTTCGGCGTGGTTTTGGGCGATGACGCTCACGAACGCGGGTCCACCACCATGATGGTCACGCAGGCCATCAACACCGGCGGCGCGGTGAACAGCTTCATCGTGGATTGGCAGGTGCCTTATTGGGCTACGGGCCAAGGCTCGGTGCTGGATGCGCCTTTTGGAAACTCCTCCATGGCCATCGGCCGCACGCAGCCGGGTGTGGAGCGCGTGAGCACCGGCGTATGGGAGATTGGCGGCACCGAGTACACCCAGGAGGAGAAGGAATCCATAGAGCAGCAGCTGCGCGTCTACGTGCTGGTGCGCCAGGCGTCCACCTCCTACACCGATTCCGCAAACGGATACGAGGAGCAGAACGGACCTTCGTATCAGGACAAGGAGAACTTCGCGCTGGCGGGCACTTCCAAGGATCGCGACTATTACGAAGCCGGCGAGTGGAAGCTGGTGGGCGATCCGAACGGCTATGCCGTCTCCGACAAGCAGAACGTGGAGATACCCCTATCGACCGAACGCGGCAAGGACGTGCGCCAAGTACGTTGGATTATCACTGCCGGCTCGCTGGACGATACGAACGCTGGGCGCGCTTGTCCGGTGCCGCAGGGCCTGCGCCTTGCGGTGGATGCTGCGGTGGACGACGATGCGTCCGATGAGACAAGGGAGTTCACCTTCGGTTCGCAAGAGCCTGACGACGTTGACCCGCAGCGCGCCAACGTGGGTTGGACGCCGTTGAAGAATCCGGACGGCACAAGCTATCAGCGTGACAAGTACGGCGTGGTGAGGATTGAGGCTCAGACGCCCATGCCCGGAGGCATCACCAGCAACGCTGCTGCCGTGGTGTGCAACACGCTGGTCATGGAAACGCCGAGGATCCCCGAAGGCGCTGCGGCCACCAGTGCCGCAGAACTGCCCACCTATGTGGCGGTGGACGACGATGATCTGGCCGAGGCCGAGGCTGCGTCTGAGGCTGCGCTTGCGGCTGACGAATCCGCTGCGGTGAGGGAAGCCGCCAACGGAGGCGGAGCTTTCGTGGCCTCTACCGACGAAGGATTGGAAGCCGCTCGGGCTGCGGGCCTGACGGTGCTCGATGTTGGCGATGGCGATGCGGGCGGCACCGAAACCGACGATGCAGAGAGCATCGTGCCCACGTCCATCGTGCATCTGAATCACTTTGCAAGCGCCACGCCGCGCTACGATGACACGAAGTACCTGCGTTCGGACGACGCGCGGGCGCGGGCGGGCTTCTACCGCGACCCGGAGTATCCGTATCTGGCGTTCGATATGCATCAGTCCTATTTCGAGGGCGGAGGTTTGAGCGGCTACGCATGGAGCAATTTCTCCACTCGCCCCACCATAGATCCCCGGGCTTCGCGCATGATGCGCTACCAGCTGACGCTGAGCAATTTGAGCAACGAGCAGCTTGAGGCGTTGGGTCTGTACGACGAACGTCATGGGGAGGACTACTGCTCCAATCCGCAACTGTCGGTCATTCTTCCGTTCATCGAGGCGTTCGGGGCGGCCGAGGGGTTGACGCCCGACGACTTCGAGTTCGTTTCGTACGACAACTATACAAGCGAAGACTGCCCGTTGAACCCGGCGTACACCAGCAGCCCGATCATTGAGAAGAAGCCCGTCTTGGACGATGAGGGCAAACCGACATACGACGACAACGGCGAGCAGGTGTTTGAAGAGGTTACGCGTCCTGCCGCCAATCTGGACGACGCCACGCCGCTGTGGACGTATTATGTGGCTGAAACGGAGATGAGCGCGAGTTCTTCCGGCGACTACTCTTTCACGCCGGGAGCATACCAAGAGCAAAGCAACGGCGGTTTGGGGATGCCCGAGCCTTACGTGGGCGGCGACCTCCTGGTGGCCGACAAGCTGGGTTCTGCGGACAGCCAGGTGAACCGCGAGTTCATGAGTTGGCACTTTGCCGGCACCGAAGACAGCGGCAACCAGAACCTGGGTCGCCTGGAGGCGGGCAGCACGCTGGTGGTGGAGTTCATGATGCCCATTCGCGAAGATGCGAACGGCGCCCTCGTCAAGGAGTTGCTGACGGCTTCGGGCTACGGCTACAAGCAGGGCAACTTCAACGGGTACGTGCCCGCCGTGCAAACCGGCGAAAGCAAGATAGGCATAACGCGCGACACCCGCGACGTGAACTTGGACGGCATCAACAATCAGAAGATGATTATGAAGCAGATGGAGTCCATGGGCTTTGCCTCCAACAACACCACGCTTCAGACGAAGTACGCCTCCTCCCAGGTGAACACCTTGTTCACCATCGGAAGCTCCAACGTGAACGGGCCGGTGGCTGTGCCCGAGGGCACAAGCTACACCTACCTCAACTCTATCGACAACGTGGGCGCCAACGAGACGTCCGCCTTGGGCTTCGTGCGTTCGGCCATGCTCGACATTCTGCCTTACGAGGGCGACAAGTACGCCAGCAGCCCTGGAGAGGGCAACGAGGGCGTGCCCCGCAACTCCCAGTGGAACGGTTGGCTGGACGATCTCGACTCCATCAAGATGACGCGTGCCGTTCCCGACGGCCTGCTGGGCGATCGTGTGGACCAGGAGCTGGGCGAGAGCGAGTGCAGCATATGGGTGGGTCCCTTCAAGAGAGAGGGCGGCGCCCTTGTGCCGCAAACCGAAGCCGAGCTGCCCGAATTGTATCGTTTGTCCGGAGACGCCGACCGCTTGAAATGGATGAACGCGCTGTACTACGATGTGCGCGACAACAAGGGCGCGGGCATGGCCGATCTCGGCTTTGTCAGCTTGTCCGAGTTCAAGCAATACTGCGCCGACCATCCGGCCGAGGCCGAGAAGCTGAAAAAGGCCATCCGTGCGCTGTGGGGCCAGGTGCTAAACGATGACGTGTTCATCTATCCGCTGGGCACCATCCGGCTCACCTACGATTTGCGCGCTCCGCTCAATCTGCCCAAGTACCTGGGCAACTTGTCGGGCGATCCCGCCTTCGACATGGATGCCGAAGCCAATCCGGGACGGGCCGAACAGCTGGCTGACACCATGCAGAAAAACACGTTCGCCAGCCGCGTGAACAGCGGAAGGTCGGCTACTGACGACGAGAACACCTCGGTAACCGAGTACGCCTCCGCCGGCGCGTTCGTGGACGCCCCGGCCGAGCGCGGCTACATTGGCGACTACGTGTGGTTGGACCCCGACTGGGATCGTTTGCAAAACGACACGGACGGCGAGCTGACCCAGGACGGCTTGGGGCGCGAAACCACCTATCACCTGGCCGACAACGGGCGCTGGCTGCTGTCCACCGACAAGAGCATCGACCCTGACACCGGCGTGTGGGAAGGCCTGTACGGCAACGGCTCGCGCACGGCCGACCTCTTCCGCGACCTCGACTACGACGGCGAGGCGGAAGACCCCGGCATCAACGGCGTGAAGGTGGAGCTGCTCAACGCCTACGGCCAGCCGGTTAACCGCGACGGGCAAGCGTCCTCGCTGGTGAACGATCCGGCGCTTACGGACGGCAAGGACCAGTGGGTGGTGTGCGACCCGGAGACGGGCGAGCCTATCATCAATCAGAACGGCGGCTACGACCTGGCCGAGGCCGGCGCGCCTTACTCCTATGTGACCGAGTCGGACTACTACGACAACAAGGGCTACTACATCTTGTCCAACCTGGCTCCGGGCGAGTACCGGCTGCGTTTCACCTTCCCCAAGGAATACGCCGGCTACACGCTGAGCACGCGCAGCATCGGCCCCGATGACGACGGGGACGGCGTGGCAGACACCGCCATGACCATAGAGCATCGCGCAGACGACCCCGCAACGGCCGACGTGGACGAAACGGCGTTGGTGGCCACCTCCGACGTGATACAGGTGGATGCAGTGGCCTTTGACGAGGAGGCGCTCAAAGCCGGCCAGCCCGACCAGGTGCACGCGGCCTACGACGCGCGCATGACCAGCTACGACGTGGGCATTGCCATGCCTGCCACCTACGAGGGCGTGGTGTATCGCGACGACCTTCTGGCAGACGGCTCGCTCGAAGGTGACAAGGGCGAGGACGCCATCGACGGCGTGCTGGACTACTACGGCACGGGCATTGACGATGCGCTGGGCAGCGGCACCGCTGCGGAGGAGAAACGCCTGGCGCGCATGACGGTGACGGTGCACGACTACGATCCGGTCACGGGCGAGGTGTCGGACGGGCCCGCGCTCGATGCCGACGGCAAGCCCGCCGTGCAGGAGACGGAGGCCGACGGCGCGTTCTCGTTCAGCTTGCAAACGGGGCGGCACTACGTGGTGACGTGCGAGGACGAGTACGGCACGCAGCTGCTGAAACCCACGCTGTACGTGCGCAGCAACGACCCGCTGGAGTTCCCGGTGCGCCCCGGCGCGACGGGCGCCGACGGCGTGTGGGACAACGACCTGCAGCTCAAGGAAGGGCGCGGCATCACGCGCGCGTTCGAGGCCGTGGTGCCTGTGGACGCCGACGGCAAGGCGGTGTACGAGCAGGATGGCGAGGCGTGGACGGGCCTTGCGCACTACCGCAAGCTCGCGCTGGGCTGGATAGACGGCACGAAGGGCTACCTGGGCAACTTCGCGTGGGAGGACAAAGACTACGACGGCGTGCAGGACATGGACGAGCCGGGCGTGCCGGGCGTGCAGGTGACGCTGGAGACGTACTGGTGGAATCCGGACAAGGACGGCGGCGCGGGCTGGGAGCAGTTGGTCGATCCTGCCACGAAGAAGCCCGTTTTGCAGACGCAGACCACGAGCGCATCAGGTCTGTACCTGTTCAGGGACGTGCCCACCTATGTGGCCGATCCGCTGGGTGCGCAGCCCGACCTTGACGAAGATCAGAAGGACAAGTACCTGGCGGGCTATCGCTTGCGCATTGCCAAGGATGACCTGGCAAACCTGACCACCGACTGGGGCGTGACGCTGCGCAACGTGGATGTGGGCGAGGAGAACGACTCCGACCTGTCCACGGCTCCCGCGGTCGATACGGCGGATGGCACGTCGTACTGGATGAACGAGGAGGGGCTTGCAAGCGGCTCCGACGCCGATTTGGCGTTTGACCAGATGATCGTCATTGCCGGCGAGGCCGACAACCAAACGGTGGACGCCAACACGTGCGAGATCAAGCTGCCCGACGGCTTGACGCGCACCTACGACTTGGCGAACGCCCAGCGCATAGAGAAGTGGGACGCCGGCTTGGTGGCGGTGCCCACGGCCAGCGTGACCGGGCGCGTGTGGCACGACGCCGATTACGACGGGTTGCAGAAGCGCGATGCGGCTGGGAACTGGGACGCGTCCGAACCCGGCTTGGCTGGCCAGAAGGTGACGCTCACGCAGTGGTACTACGACGGAAGTGCGTGGCAGCAGAACACGGCGTTCGGCGCGGATCGGTGGACGAAGGGCATCGTGACGGGCGGCTCGGCGGCGACGGGTGCGGTGACGGTGAGCACGGATGCGGAGGGCCGCTATGTGTTCGACAACCTGCCGGTGGCGTACACAACAGACGATGGGCAGCACTATCTGGCGGCCTATCGCGTGGCCTTGAACGACGTGAACCACGATGCGGATGGCGAGCCGTGGCTGCTCACGCGCTACCATCAGGGCGAGGATGAGGCGTCCATCAGCCTTGATTCTGACGTGGCCACGTTGGGGCAACCCCTGGCGGTGACCGACCGCTACGCTGCGGGTGCCGCCGGCACGGACGAGGGCGCGCGTGCGCTCGACGGTCTGATCATCCTGGCCGACAAGGTGGCGGACGCGGGCACGGCCCATCCGCTGGTTGACGACCAGGCAAGCCAGGTTGCCGTGGCGGCCAACGACTCCTTCGACGGCCAGGCGGCCGTCTACGACTGGCTCACGTGCGTGGCCGACGAGAACGGCCAGGTGCGCGGCGGCGACGTGGGCGAGCTGCCCGCGCCGCGTCCGAGCATCTCCGGCTTCGTGTGGCTGGATGCCGACAACGACGGCATTCGCGATGCCGAGGAGATGCAGGCGGCGGCTGGCGCTGGCGCGGACGACCTGCCCAACGGCGTGGAGGTGACGCTGGAGCGCTACGTTCCCGACGGCAACGGCGGCTGGATGAAGGATTCTGGTTGGACTGATCTCACGGCCCGTACTGCCATGCAGCAGCCGGTGGCGAGCGCTGTTGTGCCGACGGGTGATGATGCAGATACGGGTGGCGCAGACAGCGACGTGGCTGGCGGCTCGGATGCAGGTGGCGCGGCCGGCGATTCGAGCGCGGGCGGCGATGCGGATGCGGGCAGCAACGCGGATGCCGCAACCGAGCAACCGGGCGTGTTCGTGTTCGAGAACCTGCTGGCCTCGAAGAGCGACGGGGCGAACGGACGCGTGCCGTACGCCTACCGCGTGCGCGTGAGCGACGCGCGCTACGCGGACGGCAACCTCATGATGGCCAAGTACCAGGAGGGCGACAGCTATCAGGTTGATTCCGACCTGCGCTTTGAGGACGGCTTCCTCATGGCGGCGGACGCGGCCGGCGCGGCTGTGGAGTACGACGTGCTGCTTGATGTGGCCGACGACCAGTCCTTCGGCGCGAACGTGATGCGCGACCAGCCTGTTTCCGGCAATCCCAACTACCAGGAAACGAATCCGGGCACGCAGGATGCCGCCACGCTCATCTACGATGCTGCCAAGGCATCCGATCGCGCTTCGAACGACGCGGGCGTCATCGTGCCGCCGAAGCACACGGTGGCGGGCCGCTTGTGGCAAGACGCCGACAACGACGGCCTGATAGATGAAGGCGAGGAGGGCCTGTCCGGCAAGAAGGTCACCCTGAAGCAATGGAAGAGGGCGGCTGACGGCACCTGGTCGGCGGCAGGGGTCGATCTGACCGCCACCACGCAGACCGACGGGTCGTTCTCGTTTGACAACCTGCCCACCTACGTGCGCGGCGTGGGCGGCGAGGTGCTGCTGGCGGGCTACACGCTGGAGGCGGCCGGCAGCGGTGCCGATGGCATAGGCGACCTGCCGCTTGCCCGCCTGCTGTCGGACAGCCCCCAGCAAGACGGCGCCAACTCCACCATGCGGGGTCCGGCCGATGCCGCCGCCAACGCCGGCGTGTACGGCCAAGACAGCTATCCGCTGCGTTGGAACGAGCAGAATAGCCAGGATAGCAATGCGAATGGTCTGGTGCGCAGCGTGCTGGACGGCCGGCTGGTGCTGGCCTCCCGGGCAGATGACACCACCACAAACGCGTACCGCGTGGATGCGGGCGGCCTGTCCTTCGACGTGTCCGCCGGTCAAGACGAGCTGCGTATGAACGGCGGCGTGGTGCCCGATGCGAAAGGAAGCATCACCGGCGTGGTGTGGAACGACGCGGATCGCGATGGCATGCGCACCGAAGATGGGGATGACAAGCCGGTGGACGGCCGCCGGGTGTACCTGACCCAGTGGTACCTGGGCGACAACGGCCAGTGGGTGCAGAACACCGCCTTCGGCGCAGGCGGCGACGGCGGCCCGGTCGGCAGCGTCTCGACGCTCACAGATGGCGAGGGCCGCTATTCCTTCGACAACCTGACATCCTACGTGCGGGTGGGCGCCGACGACTTCCGTCTGGCGGCGTATCGCGTGAGCGTGCTTCTGCCCGATGGCGAACTGGCCTCCGTCTGCCATGCGGGCACCGACCGCACCATCGACTCCGACCTGGCGGCTCCGGCCGAAGGGTTGAAGGTGGGCGAGCTGTTCGAAACGTTTGACGACGGCGCGGGCGCAACAACCCAGCTGCGCGAGGATGGCTTCATTATTCTGGCGCAAAAGCAGGATGCGTCTGCGGCTGTTCCGTGGTACACGGGCACGTTCAACGGCGTGACCTACGACGCGCTGGCCGGCCGCGAGCAGCAGCGCGGCGGCGACGCGGGCGTGGTGGATGAGCCGCGGGCCACGGTGTCCGGCGTGCTGTGGTGGGATGCCAACCACGACGGTCTGTATAACTCGCAGGCCGCGGTTGGCACGGCGCCCGAGGCGGTGCTGCCTGGGCGTACGGTGCATCTCGCGGCGTGGTATCGCAACGAGGAGCAGGGCGCATGGGAGCGCTATGCGGCGGCCGACCAAGAAGCCACCAGCGGCAGCGACGGACGCTTCTCCTTTGATGTGGCGGCGTCGGCCCAGGTGGACGGCGTGCGGCGTCTGCTGGGCTACACCCTGGCGGCCGACGGGCAAACCTATTCTGACGCGGGCTCTGCGGGCGTGGGCGGTCTGCCTATCACGTCTGTGCAGGTGGATTCGCCTACGTCCGACAGCGCGAACTCCAAGGTGCGCCGACCGAACGACACCTCGGTGGAAGCTCCGCAGACTGCGGAGGATTACGCCATCGCCTGGGCGGGCGAGGACGGTGCGGACGACCAAGGCACCGTGGACGGCCGTCGCGTGCTGGACGGGCGCGTGGTGGTGGCCGCCGCCGATAAAGACGGCATGAACGACGCCTACGAGCTTTCGGGCTACAACGTGGCCTTCGCCGAGGACGAGAACCGCATGCACGGCGGCTTCGTGCCGGCCGAGCAGGGCAAGGTCGAGGGCCTGGTGTGGAAGGACCTTGACTACGACGGCGTCCAGGAAGACGGCGAGCCGGGCATCGGCAGCCGCCAGGTGTACCTGACCCAATGGTACCTGGGCGACGACGGCCAGTGGGTGCAGAACGCGTCCTTCGGCCTGGGCGGCAATGGCGGTCCGGCCGGCAGCGTCTCGACGCTCACAGATAGCGAGGGCCGCTACTCCTTCGAAGGCTTGGCGCCCTATGTGCAGATGAAGGACGGCGCGCCTGTGGATCAAACCGTGCGTGGCGACGACGACTTCCGCTTGGCATCCTACCGCGTGAGCGTGCAAGGGCCCGAGGGCGACGAGGTGGTCACGCGCTTCCATGCCGGGTCTGACTCTTCGAAGGACTCCGACGCGGTGGTGACCGCCGACGGCACGCCGCTGCCGCTCTATCAGCAGTACGAAGACGCGCGGGCCGACGGCGCGGTCATCGTGGCGCATCCGGTTGCCGACGGCGACGCGCCCGCCGTGTACGCAGCCGATTACGCCGGCGTGAGCTATGACCCGGTGCGGGCCGAAGAGCGCGTTTTCGGCGGCGACGCCGGGTTCACCGACCGGGAACCCGCGTTTGTGTCCGGGCGCATCTGGGACGACGCGGACCGCGACGGCGTTCAGGACGATCCGGCCGACGAGCCGGGCGTCGCGGGGCTGACGGTGACGTTGGAGCGCTGGTACTTCGATGCCGATGCGGATGAGTGGAAGATCGCCCCCGCCGGTGCGTTGGAAACGACGGCGACCGGCGCCGACGGTGCCTATCGTTTCGAGGTGCCCACCACCATCACGGTTGACGGCACGGTGCGGCTCGCCGGTTACAAGGTGCGTGTGGACGGCGCCCATCTGGGCGCGCTGCCCGAGGCGTGGGGCGTGACGCAGCGCCGCGCCGGGGACGATCGCGCCCTCGATTCCGACCTGGCCGAAGCTGTGAAACCGGCGCTTTTTGGCGCGCCTGCGGCGGCGGGCGGCACCCGCTACCTCACCGACGACGGCGAGTTCATCGTGCCGGCGCAGCCTGCCGCCGATGGCTCGCAGTACGCGGTGGCGGGGCCGGGCGGCGCGTCCTACGATGCGGCGCGCGGCTTTGAGGACGACACGTGGGACGGCGGCCTGGTGGCCGTGCCCACGGCGCGCATCGAGGGCGTGGTGTGGGACGACGCGAACCGCGACGGCTTGCGCGATGAAGCCGCCGAGCGCGGCGTGGACGGCCAGCAGGTGCTGCTGGAGCAGTACGTGCTCAAAAACGGCGTGTGGGAGCGCAACGATGCGTTTGGCGCAGCGGGCACGACGGCGGTGGCTACGGTCACGAATGCCGAGGGCCGCTACGTGTTCGACAATCTTCCCACGGCGTGGACGGACACGGCCACGTCGCGGTCGTACCTTGCTTCCTACAAGGTGTATGTGGGCGCGCTTGCGGACGACCGCCTGCTCACGCGCTATCATGCCGTGCTCGATGCGGGTCCGGCGGCCAGCGTGGGCGTGGACTCGGATGCCGACGGTGCGGATGCGGCGGGTTGGCATCCCTTGCATGACCAGGTGGCGGCCGATGACGGTTCGGTGCAAACGCGTCCGGGCGACCGCATCGTTCTTGCGGCGGCTGCGGTTGGCGCAAGCGGCGCGTTTATTGGCGAGGATCCGGCCACGAACCGCTCGTACGACCTGTTGGCCGCTGCGCGCGAGGCGACGGCCGGCGGCGATGCGGGCCTGGTGGAGCTGCCTGCCGCCGAAGTGTCCGGCGTGCTGTGGTGGGACGCCAACCATGACGGCCTCTACAATGCGCAAGCCGAAGGCAACGCGGCGCCCGAGGACGTGCTGCCCGGCCGCACGGTGCGCCTTGCCGCGTGGATGCTGGACGACCAGGGTGCTTGGCAGCGCTATGCGGCTGGCGACCAAGAGGCGCTGACGGGCGACGACGGTCGCTTCTCCTTCACGGTGGCGGCCTCGGCGGCCGATGGCAACGTGCGTCGGCTTCTGGGCTACACGCTGGCGGTGGACGGCCAGGCGTTCGATGCGGCGGGTTCTGCGGGCGTGGGCGGCCTGCCGGTGACGGCTCTGCAAGCAGATTCGCCAACTTCCGACAACGACAACTCCAAGGTGCGCCGTCCGGGCGACGCCTCGGTTGCGGCGCCGCAGAACGCGGGGGACTATGCTATAGCCTGGAACACCGGAGCCGGCGCGGACGATCCGGCGCACCGCGTGCTGGGCGGCCGTATGGTGGTGGCCGAGCGCACGCAGCCGGGCATGGTGGCCGACTACGACCGCCTGGGCTACAACCTGGCCTTCGCCCAAGACGAAAACCGCATGAACGGCGGGTTCATCCCCGCTGAAACCGGCTCCATCGAAGGCGTGGTGTGGGAGGACGCCGACTACGACGGCGTGCAGGGAGATCCGGCGCAAGAGCCGGGCATCGAGGGCCGCAGCGTGCACCTGACCCAGTGGTACCTGGGCTCAGATGGCACCTGGGTGCAAAACGCAGACTTCTCCCGCACCACGACCACCAACGGGGAGGGCCGCTATGTCTTCGAGGGGCTGCCATCCTTTGTGCGGCTGGCCGCAGACGGCTCGTTTGCCCCGGCGGGGCACGCTACCGATGACTTCCGTTTGGCCTCCTACCGGGTGAGTGTGGATGCACCTGGCGAGGGCCGCATTGTCACGCACTATCATGCGGGCGATAATCCGCAGGCAGACTCCGACGCGTTGCTGGTTGCGGGCGAGGCCACCATACCGCTCTACGAGCAGTTCGTTTCCGCCGATGGGGCGGAACGCTCAGACGGCGCGGTCATTGTGGCGCATCCGGTGGCTGCGGACGATGCGAGATCTCCGTATGGCGTGGAGTATGCTGGTGTTGTGTTCGACCTGGTCCGCGTTCAGGCCAATCCTGTGTCCGGTGGCGATGCGGGCGAACATTTGGTTGCTACCACGCACATCGCGGGCGTGGTGTGGGAGGATGCTGACGGTAACGGGCTGCAAAACGAACGCTCGGAGGTGTCGGGTTCTTCGGAGGGTTATCGTCCGGAAGCTGGCATCGACGGCGTGGACGTGGTGCTTACCCGCTATGTGCCCGATGCGGGCAACGCGGATGGCGACGGCGATGGTTGGAAGGTGGACGAATCCTTCACGCCCATGGTTCAAGCAACTGGTCAGGGTGTGGATGGCTTTGGCCGCAACTCCCACGGTGTGTACCGCTTCGACGGTCTGGACGCGTGGGGTACGGTGGATGGTGCGCCTGTGGTGTACGCCTACCGAGTGGAGCTTGCCCATCCTGATGAGGTAAAGGCATCGTGGTTGGTGTCGGTTCCGCGTTTGGGAGAAGACGGCACCTTTGATTCCGATCTGTTCCAAGACGGCCTTCTGGCCGAGCGGGCGGCGCAGGAATATCTGGTGCTGCTGGGGTTGGCCGACGAGGGCACGGCGCTGGACAACCGGGTGCAAGCGCCGGCCTCGCGCGCAGACGGCGCGGCGTCGCTGGCAACGTACGACCTGGCGCGGGTGCTCTCGCGCGACCACGACGACGCCGGCCTCATGGCGCCGCCGGCAAACGCCATAGCGGGCACGCTGTGGGTTGATGCTAATTACGACGGTGTGATAAGCGACGGCGAGGAGTTGCTGGCGGGCAAACGCGTTGCGCTGTCCACGTGGCTTCTGGGCAAGGATGGCTGGACGAAGACAGGGGAGGCGTCCCAGCTTACAAACGGCGCGGGACGTTTCGAGTTCGGCGGGCTGGCCGCTTCGGCGCTTGACGAAGATGGCGTGCGGCGTTTGGTAGGCTACACACTTGCGGTTGACGGGTCCCAGGGCTCCGAGGGCACGGGTGGTCTGCCGGTCACGGTGCTGCAGACCGACTCGCCTGCGGCTGACAAGCTCAACTCCAAGGTGCGCCGGCCTGGAGACAACTCCGTCGTGCCGCCCGCGTCCGAGGAGGATAGGGCCATCGCCTGGACGGAATCTCATGTGGCCGAGTCCGACAAGTCCGTGCTGGACGGGCGCATTGTGCTGGCGCGTCCCGCTGCAGAGGGCGACGCCGCAGTGAACGGCTCCTACGTGCTTGAGGGCTTCAATGTGGCCGAGGGCCGCAGCGAGCTGCGCATGAACGGTGGCTTCGGACCCTTCCCGTTTGGCGTGCTCGAAGGCGTGGTGTGGGACGACGCGAATTACGACGGCACACAGGACCTAACCTCTCCCGGCGAGGAGGGTTTGGAGTTCGGCATGCCCGGACAGGCCGTGCGGATTACCCAGTGGTACCGCGAAAGCGGGGAATGGGTGCGAAACGAGGCGTTTGGCCGCACCGCGATCACCGACGAGCGGGGTCGCTACCGCTTTGAGGGCCTGGCGCCGTACGTGCAGATGAAGGATGGCGCGCCGGTGGAGGAGGGCCAGTTGGGCGACGACGACTTCCGCCTGGCGGCCTACCGGGTGTCGCTTGACGGCGCGCCCGAGGGCTACGCGGCCACGCGCTACCACGTGGGCGACGACCCCACGGTGGATTCGGACGCGCTGCTTGATGCAGCTAACCGGACGCTGTCTGTGGTGGAGCGCTATCCCGACGGTACCGAGGGCGCGCTGCGCGGCGATGGGTTCGCCGTGATGGCCGTTGCGGTTGACGGGGCTTTGAACAGCCAGTACCGCGATACGTTCGCGGGTGTGGAGTACGACGTGCTGCGCAGCGCGGTGGCCCAGCGCGGCGGCGACGCGGGCTTTGTGGCCGTGCGCCCGGCCAGCATCAGCGGCCGGGCGTGGGTGGACGCCGACGACGACGGCTTGCAGGGCCGGGACGAGGCCGGCCTGGCGGGCGTGAGGGTGAGTTTGTCGCGGTACGCGTACCGTTCGGGCGCGGCGGATGGCGATCGTTGGGAGTTCGACGAGGCGTTCGAGGCCAAAACGGCCGTCACGGCCGAGGACGGCTCCTACGCCTTCACCGGCTTGCCTGCTGTCGGCGTGGCTGCCGCGGACGACGGCACGGTGGAGACGTTGGTGTACGGCTACCGCGTGGTGGTGGAGGAGTTCCCGCAGGGCTTCGATGTTTCGCGGCTTGATGCGGGCGATGCCGCGCTCGATTCCGATTTGGACGAGGCGACGACGTGGCTGCTGCCCGACGAGCCGGTGGAGGGTCTGATCGTGCTGGCCGATGCGGCCGACGGCTCCGATCCGTCCGACATCGGGAACGGGCCCGGAGGCCGCGCGTACTCGCCGGTGGCCTCGCACGACTGCGCCTGCCTTGACGCGGGCTTCGTGCCGCACGGTCTGATGGTCATCGAGGGTCGTGTGTGGGATGACGACAACCGTAACGGTTTGCAGGATGTGGGAGAGCAGCCGCTCGTGGGCGTGGAGGTGCGCCTGGACCGCCGGGAGGTTGCGACGGGCGGCGATGCGGCGCCCGCCTCTGCGGCCGTCGGGCCCGCTGTCGCCGGGACTGACGAGGGTTGGACGGACGTGGCCGGCATGCCTTCGGGCGAGGATGGCACCTATCGCTTCGAGGAGCTTCCCGTCTGCTCGGAGACAGGCGCGCCTTACCAGTACCGCGTGCGCGCGGAGGGGCCGAAGGGCTCGCACGTCACCGAGCTTGACGCGCAGGGCAACACTCGCGACAACGAGGACAACGATTTCGCGCCGCTCGACCTCGACCGCGGGGACGCGCTCGGCGCGACTGCGGCCTTGACGCCCGGCTCGGCCCGATCCGAAGGGGCCAATGCGTTTGGGCAGTCCTTCGATCTGGTGCATGTGGCAAGCTGGACGCGCGCCGACGGCAACGCGGTGGATTTGGGGCTGTGGTTTGACGAGGGAGCGATCAAGCCTCTGCCCAAGCTGGGCGACCTGTGGGCGCGCCTGCCGTTCGCGCTGGTGGTCGCGGCGGTTGCCGCCACGGCGACGATCGCCGCGCGCCGCAGGCGCAGGCGCGGGCTGGACAAGGGCGAGCCTGTGGGTGCGTAGTCCGTCGCTGCATAGTCTGTCGGTTGGCGGGCGCTTCACGCGAAGCGCCCGCCTTTTTCTGGGTCCATTGCGTCCGAGCCTGCGATGGCAACCGCCAACCTCGACGAACCCGCCAGCGCGCAGCGCCTCGGCCGCCCGCCCCCTCTGCGTTCCCCGCCATCGCCCGCCTCCGTCGCGTCGCTTCGGCCCCCACTTATGGAAACCTGCGGGTTTCTGCGACCAGCCGACCGACCCGGGGGGAGCGGTGTCGTACGATAGCGAGGCGAATGTCATACAAAGGAGGACCATCCGCAGCCATGCACCCAGCAATCAGCTTGCTTCTTGTTCTGTTTTTCCTGATCATGAATGCCTTTTTCGTCGTTGCTGAGTTCTCGCTCGTGCGCGTGCGAAAGTCCCAGATCGAAATAGCCCTTGACGAGGGCAAAGGCGGCGCCAAGTACGCCAAGCTCATCGCCGACAACGTGAACGCCTATCTTTCGGCGTGCCAGCTGGGCATCACGTTGGCCTCGCTGGCCTTGGGCTGGCTGGGCGAGCCGGCTGTCTCGGCCCTCATCTCGCCCGCTCTTGCAGCCATCGGTTTGCCGGAGGCGGCCATCCACGCCATCGCCGTGGCCGTGGGCTTCATCATCATCACCGCTTTGCACATTGTGGTGGGCGAGCTTATCCCTAAGTCGCTCGCCATCTTCTCCACGGAGCGCTGGGCCCTGCTCACGGCGGGGCTGCTCGTGTGGTTCTACCGCATCACGTACCCCGTCATGTGGCTGTTCAACTCCATCACGAACGGCGTCATGAAGCTTTTGGGCCACGACGTGGCCAACGAGCACGAGGTGTACACCGACGAGGAGATCAAGCTGCTCATCGACGAGAGCACCGAAAGCGGCCTCATCGACCCCGAGCAAAACGAGTACGTGGACAACATCTTCGATCTAGGCGACAAGGACGCCGAGGCCATCATGACCCCGCGCACCGACGTCATCTGCATCGACCTGGAGGATTCGCTCGAAGAGAACCTGCAGCTGGTGCAGTCCTACAAGTTCACGCGCTACCCGGTGTGCCGCGACACGAAGGACCGCATCGTCGGCTTCGTGCATGTGAAGGACCTCTACACGCTGCCGCAAGACGCCACGGTGGACGATCTACGCGTGCGCCCGATCCAGGCGGTTCCCGAGGGCATCCCCATCGCGAAGCTGCTGCAAACTCTGCAGGCCGAACGCACGAAGATCGCCGTGGTCATAGACGAGCACGGCGGCACGGCGGGCATCGTCACCATGAGCGACATCATGGAGCAGATCGTCGGGCGCATAGACGACGAGTACCTGCACGGCGAGACGGACGAAGTGGTGAAGCTGGACGACGGCAGCTACCTCATCGACGGCTCGCTGCCCATCGACGACACGGTGGAGCTTATCGGCTTCGAGCCGGAGGAGTCGGAGGAGTGCGAGACGGCGGGCGGTTTGCTGCTCACGCTGTTCGACCGCATTCCCGACGAGGGCGACGCCGTTTCCGTGGAGGACGGCGGCAAAAAGGCGTCGTTCACCGTGATGGACATGGACCGCCATCGCATCGACAAGATCCGCGTGGTGCTGGAGTCCGCCTCCGAAGAGGCCGAGGAGGCGTAAGCCCCGCATCCGCCGCGCCTTGCGGCGCGCGGGGGTGCAGCCGTGTTGCGCGCCCCTCAGTCCACCTTCACGCCGACGAAGCGCTCGGCGTTGTGCCACAGCATGTTCTCCAGCTCGTCCTCGCTGAATCCCGCGTTGACGAACTGGTTGTACTCGTCGACCGGATCCCACATGGGGAAGTCGGACCCGAACATCACGCGGTCGGTGCCCCAGAGACGCGCAAGCTCCCGCGTGCGGCGCGGCCCTAAGAAGAACTGGGAACTGGACGCGTCGATGAACACGTTGTCCAGGTGGTGCAGCGTGTCGTACCCCACTTCGTAGCACGACCAGAAGCCGAAGTGGGCCGCGTCCACCACCAGGTCGGGGAACGTTTTCAAGATGTGCGCCAGGCGCCGGGGATGCGAGTAATCGTAGCGGTAGTCGCCGGTGTGCACCACCAGCGGCATGCGGCCTTCTATCATCTGGTAGATCTCCATGAGCCGAGGGTCGTCCATGTTCACCTTCTGCGTGTCCGGATGCAGCTTCATGCCGCGAAGCCCCAAGCTGATGGCGCGCTCTATCTCGGCCTCGGGATCGGGGTAATCCTGGTGCATGGTCATGAACCCGATGAACTCGGGATGCACGTAGCACTGCGTGGCTATGAAGTCGTTGATGCCCTCCACCGCACGCGCCGACGTGGCCACCGAATGCACGATGAAATGCGTGATGGGGGAGCGGTCCTTTACGGAGAGCAGGTGCTCGGCGGTGCCCTTGCCGTACATGTCCACCAGGTAGAACTCTCCGATGGCGTCCACGGCGCGCGCGGCTATTTTGTCGGGGTAGATGTGGGCATGGGCATCGATGACGGCCATGGGCAAGCTCCTTTGCGATCTGCGGCGTGTTTCGCCTTCGATTGTAGTGCAACGCTTGCGTTTGCGCAGCAGCCAAACGCGCTGCGTTGGGGACGCGGCGGCAGACGGGGAGCGCGGAGCGGAGCGAAGCAGGCGGGGCGCGGAACCGCACGCGCATTCGGGTCTGGCCCGCGCTCGGATGCCCGACCGGGGCTCGGATGCCTGGCCCTCGCTCGGATGCCTGGCCCGTGCTTTGAATTCCTTGCGCGAAAGCCCCCGTATGACTAGCACTCAAAGCGAAAGAGTGCTAATTTTTCCCTAGCGACTTTTCTGGCGGCTGCACAAGAACCTGCGCTGCGTTCCTTGGCGGCCGCTCGCTCACCGAAACGGGCGCCTCGCGCCCTGCAAAGCGAGAAAGGAACAGGATCGTGTCCAAGGATATCGCGTTCGACAACGACGCGCGCGCAAAGATGGCTGCGGGCGTGAGCAAACTGGCAGATGCCGTGCGGGTGACCATAGGCCCCAAGGGCCGCTACGTGGCAATGGAAAAGCCCAAGGAGAAGCCCAAAGTCAACGTCTCCAACGACGGTGCCACCGTGGCCGCCAACGTGGATCTTTCGGACCCGATAGAGAACATGGGCATGAAGATAGTGCGCGAGGCCGCCATCGCTGCGAACAACGACGCAGGTGACGGCACCACCACCGCCACCATCTTGGCCGATGCCATCGTGAGCGAGGGCGTGCGCTGCGTGACCGCCGGCTCCGATCCGCTGGCGCTGCGCCGCGGCATCCAACGCGCCGCCACCGCCATCGAGCAAGCGGTGCTCAAAGACGCGGTGGAGGTGTCCACGCGCGACCAGTTCGCGGAAATCGCCACGGTGTCGTCGGGCGATGCCGAGATCGGTGAGAAAATCGCCGACGCCCTGCAGGCCATCGGCAAAGACGGCATCATCTCCGTGGAGAAGTCGCAGAATTTCGGCATAGAGGTGGAGCTTCGCCAGGGCATGATGTTCGAGCACGGCTTCATCTCTCCGCAGATGGCCGACGACATGGGCCGCATGGAAGGCGAGCTGGTGGAGCCCTACATCCTGATGACCGACCAGCGCTTGGCCGACAACTTCAAAGACGTCGTGCCCGTGCTGGAGGAAGTCATGGATTCGGGCCATCCCCTGCTCATTGCCGCCGACGACGTGCGCGGCGAGTCCATGAAGGCGCTGCTTTTGAATCGTGCGCGCGGCACGCTCATCAGCGTGGCGGTGCAGGCACCCGGCCTCATGGACGGTGACCGCCGCAAGACGGAGCTGGAGGACCTGGCCATCCTCACGGGTGGCGAGGTCATCACGCCTGATCGCGGCCTGGCCCTGTCCGACGCCAAGAAGAGCATGCTCGGCCGTGCCGCCTTGGTGCAGATCACCAAGGACACCACCACGGTCATCGGGGGCAAGGGCAAGCCCGAGGCTGTCGAGGAGCGCTGCGCGCAGATCCGCAACGACCTTGAGCGCGAGCACACCGACTACGACCGCGACGTTCTGCGCGAGCGTTTGGCCAAGCTTTCCAACGGCCTTGCCGTGATGAAGGTGGGCGCCGCCACGGAAAGCGAGATGAACGAGATTCGCAGCCGCATCCAGGATGCGCTGCTGGCCACGCGTTCGGCCGCCGAGCAGGGCCTGGTGGCAGGCGGCGGCGTGGCGCTTCTGCAGGCGGCGTCCGCCGTGGACGCGCTGGCGTGCGACAACGCCGACGAGCAGCTGGGAATCGACATCGTCCGCAAGGCCGTGGAGGAGCCGTTGCGCGCGCTGGCGTACGCGTCGGGCTTCGACGGCAACGTGGAAGTGGAAAAGGCCAAGGAGGCCAAGCAGGGCTTCGGCTTGAATTGCGTGACCGGCGAGTACGGCGACATGATCTCCATGGGCGTGGCCGATCCCGCGAAGGTGGCCTGCACGGCGCTGCAAGCTGCGGCGTCGGTGGCCAGCCTCATCCTCATCACCAACGCCTCGGTGACCGAGGCGGCGAAGCAGGCTGCAGGCGAGGACGAGTAAGCTGGTCCGCGCCGTAGGGCGTTCGCTGAAGGCCGAGTGCCTTTTCGGATGATGCGAAGCGAGGGTCCGTGCTTTGAGCGCGGACCCTCGCTCTTTGCGCGCTGAACGCGTTTGGTGCGTTGGACGCGGCGCAGTCAAAGCAGGCGTCCCGCGTGAAACGCGCTGCGCCTCGCCTTTCTATGCCTCGCTCCGTTGCGCCGCGTCCTGTTGCGCCTCGCTCTGTTGCGCCTCGCTCTGTTGCGCCACGTCCTGTTGCGCTGCGTCCCGTTGTGCTTCGCCTTTCTGCGCTTCGCCCTGTTGCGTCCTGTTGCGCTGCTCTTGGCAGAGGAGCTGCGTTCCGCCTGCTCGTGGCAGTCGCTGTTCCTCTTGCTTGCCCATTCTTTTCGATTCCAAGAGCACAGGGCAAACGAATGTTTCACGTGAAACATTCCCGGGTTCCCCGTTGCGCCGCTTGCGACGGAACAGCCACCTTGGCCTGTTCGCAGCAAAAGCAGCTCCCTGTTTGCTTGCCCCGTCCGTTCGCGGCGATACGACGCAAGAATGTTTCACGTGAAACATTCTTGCGTCGTGCACGCCCATTGCGTCAAGGAGGGCGCTACTTGCGCACCACCGAAACGCGCTCGCGCACATGGTTGCCGCTCTCCGCTTCGTCGGCCAGGGCAATAGCGTAGTCGGCGTAGCTGATGACGGATCCCTGAGACCCCGTTATCAGCTCTTCGCCGCCCAGCAGGTATTCGCCCGTGCGCTCACCGTCGGCTTGGAAGTCGGCTGCGGGGCTTATGTAGGTCCACCGCACGTCGTCGCGCGTGCGCAGCTCGGCCAGCGCTTCGGCCATGGCGGAGGCTAGCGGCTTGAACGTGTCGGGGAACTCGGGGGTTTGGTCAAGCGTGACGGTGTGCTCCGGATTGACGAACAGGCTGCCCGCGCCGCCCACCACCAGCAGGCGCGTGTCGGTGCCGGAGAGCAGGTCGGCCAGATGCCGAAGCGAAGTGGAATGCTGGGGCGGCGTCTCGGGCGTCCAAGCGCCGAAGGCGTCCACCACCGCATCGAATCCGGCGAGGTCGGTGGCTTCGAGATCGAACAGGTCCTTGCGCACCGCGTGCTGCGCGGCCGTCCGGTTCTCGCCGCGCACGAACGCGGTCACTTCGCTGCCGCGGTTCACCAGCTCTTCTGTGATGAGCGTGCCCGCTTTGCCGTTCGCGGCGACAACTGCGATCTTCATGAGGGTTCCTTTCTCGTAGGGGCGCTTTGCCCGTTTGCGTTCTGACGAAACGTAGCTTAGAATGCAGAGCACCAAAGGGAAAGTAGGCACAATATTGTGCTGTAGGTACCTTTTGGTAACTATAAAGCAATGCAGGAGGCAGCGTCGAAGCGATGTGCGAGGTGCGCCGCAGCGATGCGAGAGATGCGCCGCGACGATGCAAGGGGTGCGCCGCAGCGATGCGGGGAGTCGCGCCGCAGCAATGCGGGGAGTCGCGCCGCGGCAATGCAAGGGGGACGGTGTGCGGCCGAGGCGCGCCGCAACGATGCGGGGGCGCCGCGGCAATGCGCGAAGTCGTGTTGGATCATGGCAGCCGCAAGGCGCGTTGCCGCAGGAGGGACTTTGCGACGGGGAAAAAAGGCCGCGCGCTGTGTTGCGGCATCGCACGGAGCAAGAAAGGATTCTCATGGATGGAACAAACGGAGCATACGCTGAGTTCAGCAACGAGCACGCGCCGAAACGTGCGGATTTGCCGGCGTGCCCGGTGGAGACATGCGTGCGGCTCATCGGCAGCAAATGGCGACTGCTCATCATGCGCGACCTGCTGCTGAACAAGACGATGCGCTTCAAAGAACTCCAGCGTTCCGTCGGCGGCATCTCGCAGAAGGTGCTCACGTCCAACCTGCGCGATATGGAGGAAGCGGGGCTGGTGATTCGTCGCGTGTATCCCGAGGTGCCGCCGCATGTGGAGTACTCGCTCACGGGCACGGGCGAAAGCCTTCGCCCCATCATCGACGCCATGTGGACCTGGGGCGAGGGCTACCAGGCGAAGGCGCGGTGAGCGCTGCGGACCAGTCCGTCCGTGCAATGGAACCGCCCGCAAGCGAACAGGTAAGTCGGAACGAATGTTTCACGTGAAACATTCTGGCGCGCAAGCGTCCCGCGTCCGCGTCTGGTACGTCGTATGCCCGTGTACCCAAATGTCCAATGCGTCCGAGCGCCTGTACGTCTGCTACGCGTCCAATGTGCCTGGGCGCCGCCCGCGCCTTCGCGTGCTTGGCGTGTCGGACTCGCCCATAGATGCGGTTTAGCGTCCCCAGCAAACCCTTGACGATAGCCTTGCGTCACTACGGTAACGGACGAGAATTTTTCGACGATATTTACCGAAACGGGGTCGCTTGCGTAGCTGCGACGGGCGGATGCGCGTGAAGCTTGCCTGCGCAGCGCTCGTTCGCTATAGTGGTGGCCCGCATTGCCGAGGAGCGTATCATGATCTGGTTCACATCCGACCTTCACCTAGGGCACGCCAAAGCCGTCGAATTCACAGGGCGGCCGTTTTCCGACGTTGACGCTATGAACGAAGCGCTCGTCGACCGCATCAACGCGCACGTCGCTTCCGACGACGTCCTCTACATCCTCGGCGACTTCTCGTTCAAAATCACCCGCGAGCAGGCGGCCGCTTGGCGCCGTCGCATCGCCTGCCGCAACGTGCGCCTGGTGCCGGGCAACCACGACAAGGATTGGGCGCAGCCCGGCGTGGCCGGCACGTTCGTCGTGGAACCGCTCATCTGCACCGTCAAGATAGACGGGGGCCGCAAGCTCATCCTGTCGCACTACCCGTTGATGGACTGGCCGTCGCTGGCCCACGGGTCCATTCATCTGCACGGGCACATCCACGCGAGCCGCGCCTACAACGAATGGTGCCGCGCTCAGCGTTTGCTGCGCTACGACGTGGGGGTGGACGCCAACGGCTACGAGCCCGTTTCGCTCGACCACGTGCTGGCGTGGTTCAAGGGAGTGGAGCACCGTCCCCGGGTCCGTCGCGCCGATTGGGAGAGGGCAGTGCTGCAAGGCACCGACGAGCCTGCCGATCCAGGGAATGAAAAGCGCTGGTAGGCGCTCTGCTGTTCAAGGCGGCGCGGGACTCCCTTCATCGCCTGCCTGCGATGCGGTTGTTGCGGTGTCGTCAAGGCTTCGGCGCGCCTTCCCTGCATGCTCTGGCGTATTTCGAGGCGGAGCATGCGCTCGGTGCCGTTTTCGCGATTGCGCGCCATGCTGGCGACGTTGGAAGAGGGGGGCTGATGGACGCCGCAACCGCCGGGGCAATTTGTCCCCATGGGCAATCCTGCGCAATCATCCGAACCAGCCCGCTTGATAGTTGCCAGGACGATTCGCCTCAATCTTCATATATCGAGAAAAGCGGGGAGATAGCACGCGTCGTCCGGGGCGTCTGCTACGTCCCCGAGAAAAGCGGCTCCTCGACACCGAGGTCCCCGCGAGCGTGGACGAAGTGGTCCGCGCCATAGCGCGCGCCAACAAGTGGGTGGTCGCGCCAGCCGGCGATGCCGCGCTGGACGCCCTGGGCCTCGACACGCAGGTACTTGTTGTAGGCGTCACCTTTCAGCCTGGGCAGGTTTCCGCGCTCGAGGAAGCCGAACGATCCGGTCTGCTCCGCCAGTAGGTAGGCGAGCTGGGTGCGCATGTAGACCTCGACGTGCTCGACCATCAGTAGGTCGGCTTGCTGCTCGTATGTGAGGAACGGTTTCGTGTACTTCATGGGAAAAGGTCCTTAGAGCGGCAAAAACCCGCCAGTGTGCATGCTCGAAAGCAGAGGCCAGGCGGGCTTACTGACGGCATCATACCATGCGGATTGCTTTTTTGGTCGAAACTCGCTAGAGGAACACGGCCTTCCCGTAGGCGACCGCAAGGCTGAGATGCGCACCATCGACGCTGAGGAGCCGGTCTTCCTGCACGACTACTATGAGAAGCTCAAGAACAACACAGGCAACGTGCTTCTCGGCTTCAGCACCCACGTGGCCATCAAACAGATGCATCTCCACAAGCCCGCTGACATGGAAAGCGCAGTCAGGTCGTATGTCTCCACGGCGTTCTCGCTGCTCATGTCCGGCGAGCGCAAGATGATAAACGAATGTGATCTCACTACCTACAAATATCACCACACCATCCTGTCCAAAGCCTGGTCCTACTTCGCAGACGGCCTTAGCAAGGAGGAGAGAGTCGGAGCCATTGGCGTGTGCAAGCACTGTCACCGCTTCTTCGAGCAACAACGCAACACGAAGCAATTCTGCAGCGACTCGTGCAGGGTGATGCACCTGCAGTCTTACGGAGATGAGCAGGCCGAAAACGAGCCCTACGAAACTGACGTCATGCGCTAGCGCGCCTGTCGCCCACCTTCGACAAGAAGCAAGAGGACGGCACCACCAAGAAGAAGCACAAGAAGGCACAGCGCGTCGTTGAGGGCATCAGGGAGCATGCCTGCTGCGAGACAAAAGAAAACAGGCCAGCTACTTGAATCAGTAAGCTGACCTGTGTAAATGCTGGTCGCGGGGGCAGGATTTGAACCTACGACCTCCGGGTTATGAGCCCGGCGAGCTACCAGACTGCTCCACCCCGCATCATTGCGCCTACCCTTCCTGCACGAAGCGCTTCAGGCAGGAAAAGCGGCAAGAACAAATAATACCCATGCTGCGTTGCGGCTTCAAGTGTTAGTTTGCCCACCATGAAACGAACACAATCATGCGCCATGCGGGCGAGCGGCGATGCGCGGTGCGCGGCATGCGCGGGTGGTGGACGAGGGGTTGGTTTGGGTGGGAAGTCGGGCGAGGGATCGCGGGCGGGAAGTCGCGGTAGGTGCCCCTAGCTTTCCGTACCCATCGCAGTACTAACCGATCATGGGCGGGTGAGTGGCGCGGATTATGCGCGGATCGTGGGCGGGGAGGTGACAGGGGCGAGCGAACTCGAGATGACGGGGCTTGCACGGCTTTGCGGCGTTGAGTTTGTGACGTGGAAGGATGCGCGGGCGGGTGATGCAGGCGCGCTGTGGCGCCGACGATCCTACGGCGGTCCGAGGACAGCCCAAGATGACGCGATCATCTCGCCAGCCAGCCCCAACCGTCCAGCTACTCCAACTGCCGATTCGCTCCCAGCCGCCCGACCCGGCCTCCCGCCCCAAACCTCCCAATCCGGCCTGCCAACTCAGCCGCCCGCCCCAAGCCTCCCGATCAGCGCGTTACCCTTTCGTATCGTTGTCGCTCTCCGCGCCCCTCGCGCCCCCAAGGCGTGTATAGTGGATGGTGGGCGCTCGCCTGAAAGGGGCCATGCGTCTTCTGCTACCTTTGGAAAAGAGGCTCTCCTATGAAAACATTTCTCGATGCGGTTCGCTCGAACATGGTCGCCCAGGCGGTCTTGTCCATCGTCTTGGGGTTGCTGCTGGCGTTTTTGCCGGGCGTCACCGCCATCGCCGTTGTGTACATGCTCGCCGTTTACCTAGCGGTGTCGGGCGCGGCTTCGCTCGTTGCCTACCTGCGCTCGGCTGGCCCGCGCTATCGCTCCCCCTTGGTGCTCGCCAATGCGGTGGTGCTGCTGGTCCTTGCCTTGCTCGTGTTCATGTTTCCGCAGGTTGTTGCGGGGTTCTTCTCGCTGATTCTGGGCGTTTTGCTGCTTATCGGCGGCGTGGTCAACGCCGTTCGATCGCTTGAGCTGCGCGCGTACCAAGGCGGCGTCTGGGTGGTTGCGATGCTCGTGAGCGTGGCCGTTGCAATCGGGGGCATCGTCATCATCGCCAACCCGTTTGCCACCACCGCCATGTTCGTGTTGGTGCTCGGCGTGCTGCTTGTTGCGAAGGGCGTCTCCGATCTGGTTATCGAGCGCAAGCTTGCCCGCTTGTCCAAGGAGTTGTAGCCATTCGGCGCAGGGCCGTGCTCCCCATTCGCGGCGCGGGCGCGCCTCGGCGGCGCGCTCCTGCGCCGGCGTTTCCGCATTCAGGCTCTTCCGACTGCGTTCTTGCGCTAAAATCTTGACGCAATTTTTGAGCAATTTCGCGCAAGCGATCGCAAGAGGAGTGTGGTATGGACAAGGAGCAGGGGACTGCCGGCGCGCGCTCGGTCGTAGGTGAGGCCGCCGGCGCGCGCTCGACCGTTGGTGAGGCCGCCGTCGGCGCGCAGCCGGTCGGGCGCGAGCGGTTCGCATCGCGGCTCGGCTTCATCTTGATCAGCGCCGGTTGCGCCATTGGCTTGGGCAACGTGTGGCGGTTCCCCTACATCGTGGGCGAGTACGGCGGCGCCGCGTTCGTGCTCATGTACCTGGTGTTTTTGGTTATCCTGGGGTTGCCGGTCATGGTGATGGAGTTCGCCGTGGGCCGAGCCAGCCAGAAATCGGCCGCTCAGGCGTTCGACGCGTTGCAGCCCTCGCGGCGTTGGCACTGGTTTTCGTGGTGGGGATACGTCGGCTGCATGATCCTCATGATGTTCTACACCACGGTGTGCGGCTGGATGCTGGCCTACATTCCCAAGATGGCCTCGGGCACGTTCGGCGCTGCCGACGCTGCGGCCACCGGGCAGATATTCAATGCCATGCTCGCCAATCCCGGCGAGCTGGTGGGGTGGATGCTGGCCGCCATCGCCATCGGCTTCGTCATTTGCAGCATGGGCCTGCAAAAGGGCGTCGAGCGCGTCACCAAATGGATGATGGCCACGTTGTTCGTGGTCATGTTGCTGCTCTGCGTGCGCGCCGTCACGCTGCCAGGCGCGGGCGAGGGCATTGCGTTCTACCTTGTTCCCGACTTCTCGCGTCTGTTTGCGGGCACCACTTTTGCCGAGCAGTGGGGCACGTTCGGCGAGGCCGTGTACGCCGCCATGGGCCAGGCGTTTTTCAGTTTGTCGCTCGGCATTGCGGCGATGGAGATATTCGGCAGCTACATCGGCCGCGAGCGCAGCCTCACAGGCGAGGCCGTGTCCGTGACGGCGCTCAACACCGTCGTCGCCGTGCTGGCCGGCCTCATCATCTTTCCGGCGTGCTTCGCCTACGGTGTCAGCCCCGATCAAGGTCCGTCGCTTGTGTTCGTCACGCTGCCCATGGTGTTTGGGCAGATGCCGCTTGGCAACGTGTGGGGCGCGCTGTTCTTCGTGTTCATGGCGTTTGCGGCCCTGTCGACGGTCATCGCCGTGTTCGAGAACCTGATCAGCTGGTCGATGGACAAATGGGGATGGACGCGCCGGCGCGCCGTGCTGGCCAACGCCGTGCTGGTCACGGTGCTCAGCCTTCCGTGCGCGCTCGGGTTCAACGTGCTTTCCGACATCTCCATTCCGGCCATCGGCGACATCCAGTCCATCGAGGACTTCATCGTGTCGAACAACATGCTGCCGCTGGGCAGCCTGCTGTTCGTGCTGTTCTGCACCACGCGCAAGGGCTGGGGTTGGGAGAGCTTCCTTGCCGAGGCCGACGCGGGCAAGGGCGCGAGGTTTCCCGTGTGGGCGCGCCCGTGGCTCAAGTACGGCATTCCCGCGCTCATCGTGATCATCTTCGTGATGGGCTACGTGCCCAAAGTGAGCGTGTGGCTGGGCTTGGCGTAGGGCGGTCAGCGGCTCGTTTTCCGTTCGCGCACCGCTCTCCCCTCGGCTTCGGCTAGCTCGTCGCGGGCGGCTTTGTAACGCAGGTATCCTTCCGAGACCTGCTGCCTGCTAACAAGCGTCAGCGCCCCCAGCACGACGATAGTGAATCCGCACGCGGGCCACAGCGGCTCAACGCCCCAGGGATTGCCGGCGAAATGCCAGATGGCCGCAATGGCGCCCCCGCCAAGCATCGACCAGAACGCCGCTGTGCTGCTCACGCGCGGCCACACCATGGCAACCAGAAGCACAACGCCCACCACCGAGCGAATCTGAAACGCGGCGTAGAGTTGCCCCAAGATGGAGGAGGCGTTCAGTCCCAGCCACGTGGACACGATTCCCAGCGCCACCACCATGAGCCGCGAGAACGCAAGGCGTTGGCGGTCGGTGCTGTGCGGTCGCACGACGGCGTAGAAATCCTGCGTGAGCGTGTTGGAGACGAACAGCAACGCGGCGGGTGCCGAAGACCAGATGGCGGCTGCAATAGCCATGGACACCACGCCTCCCACGACGGGGCCTTGGGCATTTGACATGGAGAACAGGATGGAGTTCGGGTCCGCGTCGGGCATGACCAGCACGCCGCACATGCCGATGATGGCGGGCAGGGTGGCGAACGGGATGACGATGGCCGCAGCTCCCCAAGCCCCAATGCCCATGTCGCGTGCCGATCGGGCCGATATGGAGGCGGTCACCATCGTGGCCGCCGCAAGGAAGCTGATGCCGATGCCGATGGCGTTTGCCAAGGTTGACCAGGGATCTGGCTGCAGCAGGTCGAAGTAGCTTGAGGGAAGCTGCTCCTGCAGGACCGCCAGGCCGCCGGCCATGTTCAGGCTGCCCGACGTGGCCACGACAAGCCCCGCGTACATGACCACCATGTGCACGATGTTCATGATGGCCAAGCCCCGCATGCCTCCCATCAACGTGACCAAGATGAACAGCGCGGACACCATCCAGGCCAGGAGGGTGGGGTCAAGGCCGGTCATGGGGGCGATGAGCGCTGCGGCGCTGATGGGTTGGGACGAGTACAGAAAGCAGTACGTCACCACCACGATGATGAGCATCACGGCGCGGCAGCGCTCATCGAACATGAACCGGAATGCCTCCGGCACGGACAAAATGTCGTATTTTCTGTGCATGGCCCGGTAGAACCGCGCCGCGAACACAATGAACACTATCATGCCGATGGACATGCCCCAGTTTACCCACACAGCCGATATGCCGGTGGTGAACCCGGTGGCGGCTTTGCCGATGGTGGCCGCCCCCGCCATCATCTCGGCGAACAGAAGCGGGACGATCATGTACCACGCAAGGTTTCCCTGCGCGGTGAGGAACTGGCGGGACGACACCTTCCCGCGCGCCGCCACGACGGCGCCTATTCCCACGGTGAGAACGATGTACAGGACAAGCATGGCAAGGGGGATGTTCATGCGGACTCCTCTCCAAGAAACTCGTTTCGCCACGCCTCGCCGGCGCCGAGGGAGCAGGTGGGCTGCAGCAACGGCGAGGCGTGGTGAAGCCGGAGGCCCCGCCAGATCGCGCTGGCGGGGCGAGACGCTTCAAACGGCTTGCTCAGCACAGGCCCATGGCCATCCACAGCGGGATGCTGCCCATCATGGCCACGATGGCGATGACGGCGTACGCGTACGCGGACTTCGTGAACTCCTTGATGGTGACGTACTCGTTGCCGGCAACGCCCAGCGCGCCCAGCACGAACGGGTTCATGAAGCCGTTGAACCAGATGT
>NZ_CBDTNW010000169.1:0-11132 GCF_965361815.1 Rubneribacter sp. | reverse complement strand
AGGCCGCCCGCCGGGCGGCCTCGCGCCCCCGCTCCGTGAAGAAGGCCTGCTTGGGCGGCGCGACCAGCGGCCTGCCGCACGCCAGCGCGCACCTTATCAGGCACATGGCCTCGGCGCCCCTCCGCGACCACGACCGCCCCAGGCCCTTGAGCCTCGCCGCTCCCACGTGGGCGTTGGTGCCCTCCATGGTGCCGAGCGAGGGGGTCGGGAAGCGCACCGCGTCCGCGTTCGCCTCCATGTAGGAGCCGAGCTCGCGCACCTTCCTCGCGCGGGCGGGGTCGGGCGCCTTCGCCGCCACCCGCGCGCACATCCTCGCCAGCTGCAGCGGCTTGCGCCTCACGGCCAGGTTCACGGCCCACTCGCGCTGCGCGCCCTCGGGGAAAGCCCTCCATATCTTCTGCATGATGTGGAACGGGTCGAGCGACCGCGCGACGGGGGCGCCCGCCAGCTCGCCGCGCGCGCACCACGCCGCGCCGTCGGCGCCGAGGACGACCCTCTCCAGGTCGGCCGGCTCGTAGGCCTCGGACACCATGCTCTCCACGCGCCCCCAGAACTCGTCGGGGGAGTCGTCCCCGCAGGTCAGCAACAGGCCTCCCCGCTCGTGGCGCCCCGGCGCCACCTTCTTCTTGCCGGCGTAGGCGCACGCCATCTTCAGCTCGAAGGAGCGCGTGCGCCTGGCCTGCTCGTAGAGGAAGCGGGGCAGCGCGCGCTCCCGGTGCGACTCCTCCTGCAGGCGCACCCACAGCCCGTCGGCTTCGACGTGCAGGACGCCCTGGCTGACCCTCTCCCGAGGGCGGCGCGCCGACTTCAGCAGCGCGCCCTCCTCGTGCACGCACCTCATCACGGTCACGTGGCTGACGCGCGCGCCGGAGAGCTCGGCGAACGCCGCCGCGGTCTTCCTGTAGGACAGCTCGGCGGCGCAGCGGCACATCCACAGGAACGCGCCTGCGGAGAGCCTGGCGCGCTTGGGCACGCCGAGCAGCTCGTCGCACAGCGCCCGGCGGCGCCCGAGCCGGTCGAGGAAGACGGTGCGCGTGTAGGTCATGGCGCCGAGCAGCGTCACGAGCGTGCGGGGCGCCCGCTCGTGGACCGACCAGCCCGGCATCGGCCTCGCCGCCAGCCCGGCGTCGAACGCCTCCACGCACTCCCGCATCGCCTCCAGGCCGACCGACCGGGCGGCTTCGGCCGTGGCGAGCTCGAAGGCGTCGAAGTCCTCCGAGGCCAGAAGCGACGAAAACATGCGCGACGAGAGCATGCGGGAGACCTCCCGCGTGGTAGGATTGGGCATGGGAGAACCTTTCTCTTCTTTTGGCTTGGACACCTCAAGGATACCGAAAGGTTCTCCTTCTCGCCTAACGGGACTTTTGGACGGGCTCCCCGATTAACTTAACTCGCACTTGCCGGGATGCGGCGTTGCGATGCGGCGGCGTGTGTGCGAGAATGGGCCGCATGCGAATCAAACCGAACATCCAGGCCGGCGGGCGGCCCGAAGCCCGGCTCGCCCGCCGTATCCGTCCGCAGGCCGTAGGAGCACGGATCCGTCCATGAGCGCTTGCCCTTCCGGAGACATCGACCGCGAGGCGCGCGGGCGGCGGTGCGCGGGCGCCTCGCCCCGCGCGCTCGTGTGCGCGGTTGCGCCGGAAAGCCCCGCCGACGATGCGGGGTTCGAACCGGGCTGCTACGTGACCAGCGTGGACGGCCGCCCCGTGCGCGACCTCATCGACTGGCGCTGGCTTGCTTCCGACGACGTGGTGGAGCTTGGCTACATCGACCTCGACGGCGAGGAAGGCGTAGTCGAGCTTGCGCGCGAGGAGGGCGAGGACTGGGGCTTCGAGTTCGAAGGCGTGGTGTTCGACGGCGTGCGCCAGTGCCGCAACGCCTGCATGTTCTGCTTCATGCGCCAGCTGCCCGACGGCATGCGCCCCGCGTTGACGCTGCGCGATGACGATTTCCGGCTGAGCTTCCTCTCGGGGACGTTCGTCACGCTCACCAACCTCTCGGCCGCCGAGGAAAAGCGCATCCTCGAGCAGCGCATATCCCCGCTGCGCGTGTCGCTGCACGCCTCGGACGCCGAGGTGCGCCGGCACATCATCGGCCGGCACGCCCAGCATGGCCTGGATGCGCTCGACCGCCTGCTGGCGGCCGGCATCCAGTTCCACGCGCAGATCGTGCTCATGCCCGGCGAGAACGACGGCGAGGTCCTGTCCCGAACCTTGTCGTGGGCCTGGGAGCGGCCGGGCATCTTGGACGTGTGCATCGTCCCCCTGGGCTTCACGAAGCATCAAACCGCCTTCGAGCGCAGCTTCAACGACCCGCGCGCCGCCCGAGCGGTCCTGGAGCGCATCGAGCCGTTCCAGCGGCGCGCGCTCGCACGCCGCGGGAGCGCGTGGGCGTTCGCGGCCGACGAGTTCTACCGCAACGCCTACGGCGCGGACCTCTTGGACAACCTGCCTTCGGCCGGACACTACGGCGACTTCGCCATGTTCGAGGACGGCGTGGGCATCATCCGCGCGTTCGTGGACGACTGGGAGCGGGCCGAGCGCGCGGGGCTGATGCGCCGCGCCGCGCACGCGCTTGGGCGCGCGAACCTGCGCGTGCGCTACGTCGCGGGGTTCGCCACGCGCGAGTTCCTGGCTCCGCTCGTTGCGCGAAGCGGCATGGCGGACCGCTTCGCCCCTCTGTTCGTGCGAAACGACTTCTTCGGCGGCAACGTGGACGTGACCGGGCTTCTGTGCGGCTGCGACGTGGCGGATGCCGTGCGCGCCTGCGCGGGCGAGGCGGACCTGTTCGCCATCCCGCGCGTGATGCTCAACGATGACGGCATCACGTTGGACGATATGCGTTTGAAGGATATGGAAAAGAGGACGGGCGCGCGCCTCGTCGTGGTATCCTGTAACGCGTCTGATTATCTCGCGGAGATCATCGACCTGGCCGAGCGCTGCGCGCCGGCCTCTGACCAGCACGCCAACCTGTGAGGAAGCACCATGCCAATGCCCATAGTGGCGGTGGTGGGACGGCCCAACGTGGGCAAGTCCACCTTCGTCAACCGCATAGCCCAGGCCGACGAGGCCATCGTCCATGAGATGCGCGGCGTCACGCGCGACCGCTCCTACCACGAGGCCGATTGGAACGGCGTCGAGTTCAAGCTGATCGACACCGGCGGCATCGAGATGGGCGACGACGACGCGTTCCAAGGCTCCATCCGCGCCCAGGCGTTCGCGGGCGCGAACGAGGCGGACGTCATCGTCTTTCTCGTGGACGGCAAGACCGGCATCAACGCCGACGACGAGGAGGTGGCCCGCATCCTGCGCAAGGCCTCCAAGCCGGTGTTCTTGGCGGTGAACAAGATGGACAGCCCGGGCCGCACCGACGAGCTGTGGGAGTTCTACCAGCTGGGAATCGGGGACCCCTGGCCGGTGTCGGCCTTGCACGGGCACGGCACGGGGGATCTGCTGGATGCCGTGGTGGAGGAGCTGCGCGCGGTGGAGGTGCCCGAGGGCGAGGAGGATCCGGGTATCAACGTGGCCATCATCGGCCGCCCGAACGCGGGGAAAAGCTCGCTTACGAACCGCATGACCGACAACGAGCGCTCCATCGTCTCGGACGTGGCCGGCACCACGCGCGACGCCATCGACACGCTGGTCGAGCACGACGGCAAGCGCTACACCATCGTGGACACGGCCGGTCTTCGCCGCAAGAGCCAGATCGACGAGGACGTGGAGTACTACGGCTTCGTGCGCGCCATGCGCGCCATCGACCGCGCCGACGTGGCGCTTCTGGTCGTGGATTCCACGCTGGGGCTCACCGACCAGGACCAGCGCGTGGCCGGCTTCGCCGCCGAGCGCGGGTGCGCCATGGTCATCGTCTTGAACAAGTGGGACCTCGTGGAGGGGCCCGAGGCCAAGGCCGAGATACGCGAGCGCATAGCGGACCGGATGACCTTCGTGGGCTACGCGCCCGTCATCGCCATCTCCGCGCTCACGGGCAAGAGGGTCGATCGCATCTGGGCCGCCGTCGATGCCGCCTACGCGAACTACTGCCAAACCATTCCCACGAGCAAGCTCAACGCATGGCTTTCGGGCATCCGCGAGACAGGCCACACCGTTTCGAGCGGCAAGGCCGTCCTGCGCATGAAGTACGTGACGCAGACCTCCTCCTGCCCGCCGCGCTTCACCTTCTTCGTGAACCGGCCCGATCTTGTGACCGACAACTACGAGCGGTTCCTCGAGAACCGCCTGCGCGAAAGCTTCGACCTTTCGGGCACGCCTATCCAAATGAAGTTCAAGAAGAAGGACTAACGCCATGGCCTCCCTCTCTTCCAAGACCCCGCGCACCGCTGCGGCCGCGGTCGCAGCGCTTCTGTGGCTGCTCGTCGTCCTCGCGTTGTTCGGCGCCGCCGGAAGCTTTCCGGTCTGCGCCGCGCCCGCCGTGTTCCTTGGCAGCGCGCTTTTGGGGTCGATTCCCTGGGGCGTGATCATCTCGAAGGCGTTCTACCACACCGATCTGCGCGACCACGGCAGCGGCAACATCGGCACCACCAACGCCCTGCGCACCATGGGCAAGGCGGGCGGCGCGGCGGTGTTCGCGCTCGACTTCGGCAAGGGGCTGGCCTCCGGCGGGCTGGCGCTTGCGGGGTTGGCGCTGTTCGATCCGGGCGCCTCATCCCCGTCGTCCCACGACCTTTTGGTGGCGCTCGCGTTCCTCGGCTGCATCTGGGGGCACATCTTCAGCCCGTGGCTCGGCTTCAAGGGCGGCAAGGGCATCGCGGTGGCGGTGGGCTGCCTGTTCGTGACGTTCGGCGCGGGCGGGGCGCTTTTCGAGCTGGCGCTGTTCGCGGTCGTTGTCGCGGCCACGCGCTACGTGTCGCTGGGATCGTTGGCCGCGGCGGTGGCCTGCCCGTTCTACGCGCTGTACCGCTTTCCCGACAGCCCGCCCGCCGTGTTTTTGTGCATGCTCGCCGCCGCCACGGTGATCTGGGCGCATCGGGGGAACATCGCCCGGCTGCGCGCGGGCACCGAAAACCGCATAGGCGGGGGGAAGGGAGAAGGCCGATGAAGGTCGCCGTCATAGGCGCGGGGTCGTGGGGGACGGCCCTTTCGCAGGTTTTGGCGGGAAACGGGCACAACGTGGGGCTGTGGGCGCGCAAGCCCGAGGTCGTGCGCGGCGTCAACGCCGAGCATCGCAACCCGCGCTACCTGACCGATTCGGTCCTCTCGGACAACATCGTGGCCACGGTGTCCTACAAAGATGCGCTTCTGCGCGCCCGGGCGGCCGTGGTGGTCACGCCGTCGAACCTCATGCGCGGCGTGGCGCGCGCCCTGGCCGACGTGGTGGACGACGACTTCCCCGTCATCATCTGCTCGAAGGGGGTTGAGGAGGGCAGCGGGCTGCTTCCGGTGGAGGTGTTCGAGGCCGAAATGGGCAATGCGGCGCGCTTGGCGGTGCTGTCGGGTCCGAACCATGCGGAGGAGGTTGTCAAGGGCGTCCCTTCAGGAACCGTCATCGCCAGCTCCGACGAGGGCACGGCGTCGTTTTTCCAGGAGCTTTTCGCCTCGGAGGGCTTTCGCACCTATGTGAGCGACGACGTGGTGGGCGTGGAGCTGTGCGCCGCGTTCAAGAACGTCATCGCCATAGCCGTGGGCGTCTCCTACGGGCTGGGCTACGGCGACAACACGGCGGCCATGCTCATGACGCGCGGCCTGGCCGAGATGAGCCGGCTGGTCGTGCGCTGCGGCGGGCGCGCCATCACGTGCATGGGCTTGGCGGGCACGGGCGACCTCATCGCCACGTGCACCTCCGAGCATTCCCGCAACCGGCGCTTCGGCAAGATGCTCGCGGAAGGCGGCACGCTTGAGGAGTTCTCGGAGCGGACCCACATGGTGGCCGAGGGCGCGCTGGCGTGCCGGACCATCGCCACCTTGGCGGACGCCTATCGCGTCGAGCTGCCCATCACCGACGTGGTGCGCAGCGTGGTGTGGGAGGGCGCCGACCCGCGGACCGTGGCGCAAACCCTGACGAGCAGGCCCCTCACCACCGAGTTCTACGGCTTGTGAGCGAGCCGCGCAGCGAACGGGCGGGCAACGAAGCGGTGACCGCAAGGCCACCGTGCCCGGTTCCCGCGTTCGGGCGGCGGCGCTTGGCTTAAAGTGAACGGCGTCGGCGGACGGGTTTTGACCGCCGACGCCAACTGGCCGTCGCGCCGAAAGGAGCCGCCCGAACCGCGAAGCGAACCGTTTGCAGTCCATTCGAGGCCCGTCGTCTCGTCTCTCGTGCACAACCCCTCTCTCAACCCCCCCCTCGACGGGCCGTCATGCATGCGCACTCTCCCCTTCTCCTCGGTGCGCACTGCCTTCAAGCCCCTCTCCGACTCCCCCAATCGGAGAGGGGCTTGCCTTGTCCGAGCCAAGGTCCGCGCGCCCTTGCCGAAACCCTTCGGTATAATGGGCGCACTGCCAGCGACGACGAAGGAGGACTTCGTGACCGTTCGAACCATCTGGATCCTCGGAAGAGGGGCGCTTGTGCTCGCGCTTGCGGCGCTTGCGCTCGCCTGCGTGGCGGCCCTTGGCTGCTCCCGTGCCGACAAGCAGGTTGAACAGGGGCTTCCCGCCTGGACGGACGAGGAGGGCATCCTCGCTTGGGCCCACGTTGCGGCCGACGAGTTCAACGAGCGCGACTACCAGGCCGTGGCGGACCGGTTCTCCGATAAGGGCGTCACGGCCGACCAGATCAAGGAGGGGCTGGAGGAGACGCAGGACGCCTACGGGGCGTTCACGGGGTACGGGGAGGCGTCCTTCCTGCAGGGGGAGAGCAAGGGCCGCTCGTACGCCACCGTCGTGCAGAAGGCTCATTACGAGAACGGAACGGGGGAGTTCCGCATCAGCTTCTTCGAAGACGGGACGCTGGCCGGCTTCTACTTCCTGGCCGACCGGCAGGAATCCTGACGCCTAGGGTCCCGGGCGGGGCGCTTTGGGACCTTAGGCGTCTTGAGGCGCCCCGGGCCGGCGGGCGCCCTCGAGCGCCGCCGCCGCTTCCCTCAGCGTCCGCCGACTCCCTTGCCGTCCAGGTAAGGCTCGATGTCTGCGAGCCTTGCGAGCATGACGGCGCCGGTCCATCGGCTGGCGCGGGGCTGGACGAGCCCTGGCTTGTAGGCCAGCATGGTCAGGGTCATGTCGGCGGCGAAACAGGGCGACGCTACCCGCCCCGTCTGCGCGGACAGGCCGCTTGGGGTATCGACGGCCAAGGCGAAGGGCGCGTCTTTCGCCTTGGCAGGAGCGCCCTTCGCCGCCCGGGCATGGCGCGCCTTCTCGCGCTCGCGTTTGCGATGCCTGCCGCGTCCCTCGCCGCGCGATCCCTCGAAGCGCCGGCGGTTGGCCGCGCGTATCCAGCCGGCGTAGGGCTCGCGCACCTCGTTTCCGGAGAACCCCGTGCCCAGCAGCGCGTCCACCACGGCGCTCGCCTCGTCAAGGACGTCGGCCAGCACGTCGGCGTCGGGCGCCACGAGCACGCGCAGGGGCAGGCGGCGCGCTGCGGCGTCGGCGAAGACGTCCAGCGCCGTTGCGCGCGCGGGCTCGGCTCGCAGGCGCTCGGCTATATCGGGCGTCACGAGCGTCACCGGGTAGCCGCGCTCGGCCAGGGCGCGCGCGGCCACCCATCCGTCGCCGCCGTTGTTGCCCGCGCCCGCCAGCACCGTCACGGGGGCGGGGTCGGGCACCCAGTCGACCACCTTTTGCGCGACTGCGCGCCCGGCGCGCTCCATCAGCTCCGCAAGGGGCGTTCCGTCCTCGGCTATCATCCGCTCAAGGCGCACGACGTCCTCCACGTCCAGGGCGCGCCGGCGTTCCCGCTCCATCCGGGCGCCCTCCTCCGTCATGACGCGCGTGTTGCTCATCAGCCCGTTCAGCATGACGAAGGGCGTGCGCGCCCGAGAGGAGCGCACGGCGCGCACGACGAGGCTCGCCGCCCATGCCGCCATGAGGACCGCCCAGGCGCCTGTGAAAAACGCGCGGTTGGCCCCCACGAAGCGCGCGACGGCCCCGGCTTCGCCCCCGTGCGACCCCGCCGAGAGCACGAGCGCAAGCGCCGCAGCCGGCAGCGTTGCGAACAGGAGCAAAAGCCCGTAGCGGGCCAGGTACTGGTACCAGCGGGCCGGGGAGGCGTCGGGGCGCACGGTGCGCAGGCGCAAAAGCCCCTGCGCCGGCGTCCGCCCGCGCGAGACGGCGGGGACCGCGACGAAGCACAGCAGGCACGCGGCCGCCCCCGCAGCCAGCGGATCGAGGCTTCGTCCCAAAGCCCGGGCGGCAAGCACGGCCAGCGCCGCCGCCGCAAGCGAAAGCGCGAGGTCAAGTCCGAACGAGAGCGCGCGCCGCACCGCCCCGGCGTGCAGCCCCGCCATCCGGGCCTCCTCCTCCACAAGCCTCACGTCGGGCAGCGCCCGCATGAGCGGGCCCGTAAGCCAAAATCCCGTCATGGCGCCCAGCGCGTTGGTCAGAAGGTCGTCCACGTCGAACAGCCGGTAGGGGTGCTCGTAGAGGCCCCACAGCCCGGTGAGCTGGGACAGCTCGAAGGACAGCGTGACCGCGCATCCAATGAGCAGCGTCTGCCACCAGGTGCGTCGAAAGTAGTAGCGCAGGTACATGCCCAAGGGAACCAGCAGCAGCACGTTGAAGAACGCCTCGTAAACGTACGGATCGCGGACGGCGTCGAGCCAGGTCGAAGGATCGGAGAGCGAGGCGTCGGTCTCGGCCAGGAAGGCGCGCAGGAAGTGGAGGGGCTCAAGCTGGGGCACGGCGGCGTAGGGGACGAAGGCCGTGCGGTCGGCCGGCAGGGGCAGCAGCACCAGGAAGTACGCGCACATGAGGTAGAACACAAACGAGTAGACCGCCAGCGTCCGAAGCCAGGGAACCGAGCCGGCTTTGCGGTACTGGTACACCAGGTAGGGCAGCGTGATGAGCAGCGCGACGAGGGGGAAGAGCATGGCGGCGAGGGTGATGTTCGATGCGTAGACGCTCACGCGAGGCGACTCCGTTCCATGTCGAGGAGCGCGCCTTTGAGGCGCGCGGCGGCTCCCGACCCGGAAGGACGCCCGTCCGATCCGACCACGCGGTGGTCGGGCACCAAAACGGCGAGAGGGTTCCTCCTGACCGCCGCCCCCACCGCGCGGTAGGAGCCCGGGCACCCCATGAGTGAGGCCACCTCGGCGCTCGTGCGGGCGCTCCCGTAGGGAATGCGCGAAAGCTCGTCCCACACGGCGAGCTGGAACGCGCTTCCCTCGGCGTCGAGCGGCACGTCGAAGGCCGCCCGCTTGCCGGCGAAGTACTCCAGAAGCTCGGTGGCCGCGCGGTTGGCCAGCGCGCTTGGCCGGCGAAGGCCCGCAAGCGCCACGTCGCCGAGCACGACGTGGGTGATCCCCCGCGCGCTCGCGCGGATGGTGAGGGGGCCGTGCGGCGTGCGGTAGGGGAAGTACGTCCCGGTGCTCGAAGCCATGGCGCCTTCTTCCAGTCGGTTTCCCACCATTATAGCGCGTCGCGCCCACAGGCGGCGGGGAGGGCCCGGACACGGCGCCGTGTTGTTTTCCTCCGCCTCCGCCCGGCAGCCCCGCGCCGCGGACGCGTTGCGCTAGAATGGCGACATCGCGAGATGAGGAAGGATACGCACGTGTTTGAACCGGTGAAGATAGCACCCTCCATTCTATCGGCGGACTTCATGAACCTGGGATGCGACGTGGCGCTGCTCGAGGAGGCGGGGGCGGGCTTTATCCATGTTGACGTGATGGACGGCCACTTCGTCCCCAACCTCACCATGGGCGTGCCCGTGCTCAAGCAGCTCAGGCGCGCGACGAGCCTGCCTCTCGACGTCCACCTCATGGTGGAGAACCCGCTTGAGCAGCTGCCGTGGTTTCTGGACGCGGGGGCCGACATCGTGACCGTGCACGCCGAGGCGCTCGACGCCGAGGGGCTTGCCCGGGCCGTTTCCTCCATCCACGAGGCGGGGGCGAAGGCGGCCGTCAGCCTGAAGCCGGCCACGCCGCCCTCGGCGCTCGCGCCGGTGCTCGCCGACCTGGACATGGTGCTCGTCATGAGCGTGGAGCCGGGCTTCTCGGGGCAAAGCTACATCGAAGGCAGCGAGGGCAAGGTGGCGCGCGTGGCGCAGATGGCGCGCGAGCTGGGCGCCGCGCCGCTTGTCGAGGTGGACGGCGGCATAGGGACGCGCACGGCGCCGCTCGTCGCGGCGGCCGGCGCCGACGTGCTCGTGTGCGGCAACGCCGTGTGCGCCGCGCCCGACCCCGCGCGCGCCATCGCGGACATCTTAGCGGCTGCGGAGGCGGCGCGGCGCGGGGCGCTCGAAGAGCTGGCCGGAAAGGCGTGAGGCGCCATGGCGTTCGATCCTGAAACCTACGTGTACCTGGACTACGCCGCCACCGCGCCGCTTTGCGAGGAGGCGGCCCGCGCCATGGCTCCCTACCAGGAGCCGGGGCGCGCGAACCTGGCCATGGGCGCCAACGCGAACTCGCTGCACGGCCCCGGGCGCGCGGCGTTTTCGGCCCTCGAGGACGCGCGGCGCTCGCTCGCGCGCGACTTGGGCGCGCGCCGCCCCGACGAGATCGTGCTCACGTCGGGAGCCACCGAGGCGGACGGCGCGGCCCTGATCGGCATCGCCCGCGCAGCCGCCCAGGCCCGCCGCCTGCGCCCCGGCGCGTCGGGCACAGGCGTGCCGCGCGTGGTGACCACGGCCATAGAGCACGACGCCGTGCTGGCCCCCGCCAGGCGCCTGGAGGCGCAGGGGTTCTCGGTGGTGCGCCTGGCGCCGGACCGCCAGGGCTTCATCGATCCCGACCGGCTGGCCGCCGCCCTCGATGAGAGCACGGTGCTCGTGTCGGTGCAGGCGGCCAACAGCGAGGTTGGCTCTGTGCAGCCCGTGGCCGAGCTGGCGCGCGTCGCGCACGGGGCGGGCGCCCTTTTCCACACCGACGCGGTCCAGGCCCTGGGCAAGGTGGCCGTGGACGTGGGGGAGTGGGACGTTGACGCCGCTTCGTTCTCCGCGCACAAGGTGGGCGGGCCGAAGGGCGCAGGTGCGCTCTACCCAAGGGCGCGCACGCCCTTCGAGCCACCGATTCTGTGCGGCGTGCAGGAGGG
>NZ_CBDTNW010000168.1:0-6744 GCF_965361815.1 Rubneribacter sp. | reverse complement strand
TCGCGAAGGCCCCGAATCGGGCCGATTTTGGCCGAGGCCATGTGGACCGGGGCCTGTTTTGTCCATGACTCTTTCGCTTTCCGTTGAGCCGCCGACGGCGCGGGCCGGCCCGGCTCGCCGCGCAGGGCCCCGCCGGGCGCCTCGGAGGGACCGGCCTGCCGCGCGCGCGGGGTCCCGCAGCGCCTCGGAGGGTTCGGCCCGCCGGGTGCAAGGCCCTCCGAGGCACCCGATCAGAGGGGGTTCGGCTTGAATATCAGACGAGCATGAGCTTGTGCCGATCCCGGTTTTGACTAGAGCCTTCGGAAAGTTGGCCACAAATGACGCCCTGTGGCACTCCGGAGGGCCAATCCGGCGTGCCGGCGGGCCACGCGATTCTGGCGACCTGGGGATTCTCCGGACGCGGAGAGCGCGGAAGGTGCGAAACCGGCCCCGCGCGTGCCACAGGGCATCATTTGTGGCCAACTTGCGGGCGGCCCCTCGCCGGACCGCCTCCGGCGGGGTCCGTGCCAACGCTGGCTTGACAGAGAGCTTGGCAGAGCGTCTCTCCCTGCGGCATCCGCGGCCGGCACGCCGGCTTCCCCTCCTCTGTGACATCCTCGTATGTGACCCATTGAACTGCGTAAACGCAAAATTCGCACGTTTTATGTGACACGTGTGAAACCCTGCGGTGACACAATGGGACGCGCCCGCCGGACACGGGCGGGCACAGGACGAGAGAAAAAACAGAGGGAGGGACCCATGACGAAGTCGATGGATCAAGGCGTTTCTCGCCGCACGTTCGTCAAAGGCTCGGCGCTCGCCGGTCTGGGCGCGGCCGCAATGGGCAGCGGCGCGCTGTTCGGCTGCTCGCCGAAAAGCGAGGAGGAGGCTGCGTCCGAGGGCGCTGCCGGCGCAGCCGAAGAGAAGATCGTTTGGAACCACTGCGCCATCAACTGTCCCGGCCGTTGCGCGCTGAAGCTGCACGTGGTGGATGACGAGATCGTGCGCGTGGAGACGTACTCTTCCGAGACGGACGACATAGACGACATCCAGCCTCGCGCGTGTCTGCGTGGCCGCTCTTACCGTGCGTGGGTGAATCACCCCGACCGCATCAACTACCCCATGAAGCGCATGGAGGGCACCAAGCGCGGCGAGGGCAAGTACGAGCAGATCAGCTGGGACGAGGCAATCGAGATCATTGCCGAGAACCACAAGAGCGTCATGGAGAACTACGGTCCCGAGGCCATCTACATGAACTACTGCACCGGCAACTATGGTGTGACGGCGCGCCCGTGGTTCCGCCTGTTGACGGCGCTTGGCGGTTACCTGCCGTTCTATGGAAACTACAGTCTGGCTCAGTTGATGTGGGCCACGCCGTACATGTGGGGCAAAGCGAGCGCGGGGTCGTCCATCTCTGCAGCGCGCGATTCCGACCTCATCCTCATGTTCGGCACGAGTCCTGTCGAGACGCGTCAGGGCGGTGCCGTCTCCCATTACGACTACGTGGCCATGCGCTCGGTGACCAAGGGAAAGATCTACGTGATCGATCCGCGTTTCAACGATTCGCTTTCCGGGCATTCCGACGAGTGGCTGCCCATCAATCCCGGCACTGACGCCGCCTTGGTGTCGGCCATCGCCCATGAGCTCATTGTGAACGACCAGGTGAACAAGGAGTTCTTGGACACCTACTGCGTGGGCTACGACGAGGACACCATGCCGGAATCCGCCAAGGGCCAGAACAAGTCCTACAAGGACTACATCATGGGCACTGGATACGACATGGTTGAGAAGACCCCCGAGTGGGCTGCCCCCATCACGGGCATAGCGGCGGACAAGATCCGAAGCCTCGCGGCCGAGGTGGCCGGCGCCCAGGCCATGTTCGTCGATCAGGGCTGGGGTCCGCAGCGCCGTTCCAACGGCGAGATGACGGGCCTTGCCATCTGCATGCTGCCTGTTCTCACGGGTAACATTGGCAAGCCGGGCACCTCCACCGGCCTGCGCGAGGGCTCCTACTCCATTGACCTTGTCAGCCTGCCCGACGCTCCGGCGGATGCCGAGAACCCGGTGAAGGCCAAGATCTCGGTGTTCTCCATGGTGGATGCCATCGACCGCGGACACGAGATGACCGAGAAGGCTGACGGCGTGACCGGTGTCGAGCAGCTTCCCTGCGACATCAAGTTCGTCATCAATTACGCGGGCAATTGCATCACCAACCAGAACTCCGACATCAACTGGGTGCACGACGTTATGCAGGACGAGGAGAAGTGCCAGTTCGTGCTGGGCTCCGACATCCTCATGACCGACTCGCTCAAGTACTCCGATGTCATTCTGCCCGACTTGTTCCGCTTGGAGCAGCCCTCGATGATCGGCACGGGCGGCGACGGCGCTTACATGCTGGCCGGCTCCGAGCCTTATGCGCCCAAGTTCGAGCGCAAGAGCGCTTATGACGCCGCCGCCCTCATCGCTGCGGCCCTGGGCAAGGAAGAGGTGTTCACCGAGGGCAAGACGCAGGAGGATTGGCTCAAATCTCAGTACGAGCTTTCCCGCGAGAAGGACCCCGAGCTTCCCACTTACGAGGAGGCTATGGAAATGGGCGTCTACACGCGCAAGAACCCCAACGGCGCGGTCATCGCCCTCAAAGACTTCGTGGCCGATCCCGAGGCCAATCCGCTGACCACTCCCACGGGCAAGATCGAGATCTACTCCGAGGCGCTCGACACCTACATCCAGACGCATGAGTTCGCCGATGACGACTTCGTGGCTCCGGTGCCGGTGTACGCCAAGGAATGGTACGGCGTGGAGACGACCACCGACGAGTTCCCGCTGCAGCTCATGGGCTTCCATTACCGTGGCCGTCTGCACTCCTCGTGGGGCGGCGTGGAGATCCTGAAGGAGCTCAATCCCGAAGAGGCGTGGATCAATCCGGCCGACGCAGAGGCGCGCGGCATCAAGCAGGGCGACACGGTGCGCGTGAAGAACCAGTTCGGCGAGTTGGAGGTGCTGGCCAAGGTGACGCCGCGCGTGGTTCCCGGTACGGTGGCCATGGCGCAGGGCGCATGGCACGACGCCGACATGGACGGCGACCGAGTGGACAAGGGCGGCTGCATCAACACGCTTACGACGCATCGTCCCTCGCCGCTCGCGAAGGGCAATCCTCAGCACACGAACATCTGCCAGGTGACGAAGGCGTAGCGGCGAGCGGCTAGAAAGGACGATACATCATGGCACAGTATGCTTTCCATTTCGATGGCACTCGCTGCACCGGTTGCAAAACGTGCGTGTACGCGTGCAAGGACAAGAACAACCTCGATCTGGGCATGGCCTTCCGCAAGGTGTACGAGTACACCGGCGGCGAGACGGTGAAGGCCGAAGACGGAACCTGCTCGACGACGTGCTTCAGCTATTACGTTTCCGTGTCGTGCAACCACTGCGACATGCCGGCGTGCATGGCCGAGTGCCCCCAGGGCGCCATCTCGAAGGATCCCGACACCGGCATTGTCTCGTCCGATCCCGAGAAGTGCATCGGATGCGGCACTTGCGTGCTCACCTGCCCTTACGACGCACCGCGAGTGGACGAAGAGCAGAAAAAGGCGGTGCGCTGCGACGCTTGCGCCGATCTGCTTGAGAAGGGCGAGAAGCCGGCATGCGTGATGGCCTGTCCAGCCCGCGCCCTGGACTTCGGCACGGTGGAGGAGATGGAAGCGTTCGGCGAGCGCGGAGCCATCGAGCCGCTGCCTGATCCCTCCGAGACCACGCCGAACTACTTCGTCACGCCGTGCGCTGACGCAAAGCCCTCGGGATCCGGCGACGGCGAGGTGGGCAACCCGCTTGAGGTGAAGTAGTCCGCGAAAGACGACCTTGCCCTCGGCTGCGGATTCTGCGGTTGAAAAGCGTGTGAGCGATGCGCTGAGACGGGGTGCGCTAGAATGAGTGCACCCCGTTTTCATTTTCGGCATTTCAAAAGGGTTGCGTGCGCAATGTTAGGTTAAGACGCAAGGGGCGGCATAGGGCGCGAATGCGAGGGCGGATGGAGGTGCGGGCGAGTGGTTCAACAGGCGTTTTTCTTTGACGGTACGCGCTGCACCGGGTGCAAGACGTGCGTGTTCGCATGCAAGGATAAAAATGATCTGGGGATAGGCGTTTCCTTTCGGAAGGTCTACGAGTGCGTGGGAGGGGAGACGTCAAGAGACGAGGCGGGCTGCTTTTCGACAAGCTGTTTTTGTTACTACCTCTCCATTTCGTGCAATCATTGCCTGGATCCTGTCTGCGTCAAGGTGTGCCCGACTGAGGCTATGCACAAGGACCCAGGGACAGGGTTGGTGAGCGTCAATACGGATCGTTGCGTGGGGTGCGGATACTGTCATTTGTCGTGCCCGTACAATGCGCCGAAGGTGGACCGGGACAAGGGATCTTCCGTCAAGTGCGATGGGTGCGCCGACCTGATAGCCGAAGGCAAGTTGCCGGTGTGCGTGGCGGCTTGCCCGTCGCGCGCTTTGCGGTTCGGGCCTATGGAGGACATGGCGACGTTGGGCGAGCGTGCGGCTATCGCCCCGCTGCCTGACCCGGCGGCGACGGAGCCGAGCCTGTTTGTGAGAGCGAGCCGCGATGCGAGGCCGTACGGACCGGGTGGCGTCGAGGTGATGAATGCCGCCGAGGTTGAATGACAGGGTGGAAAGCAAAGGTGACAATGGGAGGGTCGATGACTGGAGCAGATGCCGGTGTTGAGCGCAACAATGCCGTTTTTGACGCCGTGGCGTTTGCCGGGGAGGCGCTCGCGCCGTTTTTCCTGCAGGATCCTGTGAAAGGGGATGCGGGGGCGGCGTTTGAGGCCATGGCGGCGCTTGATCCTGCGGCTGCGGCTGCGGAGTGGCCGTTCGTCGGCGAGGACGAGGCGCGCGCGGCGCTCTCGCTCATGGCGGAGGGCTTGGCGGCCGGCGTTGACGACGACGCGCTGGTGTGGGAGTACCGTCGCCTGTTCGTGGGGCCGGGCCGCAAGCCCGCGCCGCCGTGGGGATCGGTGTACACGGACCGCGAGTGCGTGGTGTTCGGCGCGTCCACGCTGGAGCTGCGCGCATGGATGCGCGCGCACGGCATCGCGCGCACGACCGACGAGAAGACGCCGGAGGACCACATCGGCCTCATGCTGGCGCTCATGGCGTGGATCGCCCGCAATCAGCCGGCCGATCTGGACGACTATCTGCGCCTGCATCTGCTCACCTGGGCAGGGCACTACCTGGACGAGCTTGAGGAGGCTGCCGAGCACCCCTTCTACAAGGGCCTTGCGCGCCTGACGCGCGTCACGCTCGAGGGCATCCGCGCCGAGCGGGACCTTGACGTGGCGTATCCGCGGTTCTACCGCTAGGCCGAGGTGGGGCGATCGCATGGTTTCGGGGTTGGACACCGCGCTTGGGGAGATCACGCTCGTGCTGTTCACCACGCTCGCGCCGTCGGGCGTGGTGGCGTATGCGTGCATGGCCCTGCCGGTGCTCGTCCGCTCCACCGCCGATGCCGTTCGGCAGAGGATCAACCTGTTTCTGAACATTCCCCTGGCCGTGTCCATGGTGGGGCTGGTGGCTTCGGCCACGCACCTCGGCAACCCTGCCAACGCGCTCTACGTTTTCCTGGGCGTGGGGCGCAGCCCGCTTTCCACCGAGGTGTTCTACGCGGTGCTGTTCTTGGCGCTGGCGGGGTTGTACTGGCTCTACGGGTTCGCCGAGCATCCCAGGCGGTGGCTGCAGCGCGTTTGGCTGGTTGCGGTTATGGTGGCGGGAGCGGTGTTTGTGGTGGCGGTGGCGTTCGCGTATGCGGCCGATACCATCGTGTCGTGGTCAACGCCGTACGTGCCGGTGGCCCTCTGCCTTAACGCCCTGGTGGGAGGGCCTGTTCTGGCCGTTGTTGGCCTGCGTGCCGCAGGGTACCATCCGGTGTGCGGACGCTTTGGGCGCGTGCTCGCGTTTGTCTCGCTGGCGGCGCTTGTCGCCAATGTGGCGGTGTACGCGTTGCAGGGGGCCTTGCTTCCCGCTATGGAGAACTCGTTCGCGTCGGCCGCTGACCTGGTGCCTCATTACGGCGCGATGGTGGCGGCGTTCGCGTCGCTTGGCGTGGCGGGCATCGGATGGGATGCGGTTGCGCTGTTCGGCTTCGCGCGCCTCACGGTGCCGCGCGCCGTTCTGGCCGCCGTGGTGGTGCTTGCGGGCATCTTCGTGATGCGCTTCGCGTTCTACATGATGCACCTGACGGTGGGCCTGGGCGTGTGAGGGGCGCGGAGCGGGAAGCAAGGAGCGGGGGCGGTAAGCGAAGGGTGAGGGACGAAGGTGAAGGACCGGGACTGCGGCCGTGACCGGGGCCGGGCGCCAGTCACGGCAGGCGGGAGTGCGCCTGGCCCCCGCCTGGCCGCATGCGTGCTAATACAGCAGGAACACGGAGTAGCCCAGCTGGTAGATCAGCACCCTGAACAGGATGGAGGCAATCACGGCAGCCGCAACGGCCGCAACCAGGTAGGGTAGGGACGCCCCCGCCTTTTTGCGCGCGAGCGTCGCGCACGCGATCACGATTGCGATGCACACGAGCGACACCCAGAAGCTCACCGCGCCCTCGCCCGTGAGCATGATGCCTATGAGGCTGTCGAGATGCGTGGGAGCCGTCGTCATCGACGTCGGGTCGGCGTAGTGCCCGTAATTGGCGAACGTGGCCGTGGCGCACACCGCCGTGTACACGAGATCGGCCACCAGCGAGGCCGCCGCGCCGATAAGGCTCATGCCGATC
>NZ_CBDTNW010000167.1:0-2903 GCF_965361815.1 Rubneribacter sp. | reverse complement strand
CCGACCGCCTGCGCTACCCCATGAAGCGCACGAACCCCAAGGGCGATTCCGACCCGGGCTGGGTGCGCATCAGCTGGGACGAGGCGTTCAAGACGGCGGCGACGTCGATGAAGGAGCTGCAGGACAAGTACACGGGCACCACGTTTGTGTCCATGAGCGGCACGAGCCGCATGTACGCGCTGGCCGACAAACCCATAGCGCGTGCGTTCGGGGGCCTGAACTACATGAGCGCAAGCCAGATCTGCAAGGGCCCGCGCCGCATGGTGGGCGGTCTGACCGTGGACAACGGCTATCACTTCCAGGCTGTGGAGGACCGCCCCCTCGTGTACGTGCAGTGGGGCACCGACCAGACGCAGTCCAACTACGACAACTCCTGCCGCTCCACGGTGGAGGCCGTGCAGCACGCGGAGAAGTTCATCAGCGTGGACCCGCGCAAGTCCAACTGCGGCAAGGAGGCCGACTACCACCTGGCCCTGCGCCCCGGCAGCGACGGCGCCATGCTCATGGCCTGGACGCGCATCGTCATGGAGGAGGAGCTCTACGACGACCTGCTGGTGAAACGCTGGAGCAACGCGCCGTTTCTGTACTGCGAGGACATCGAGCCCACCGGGTGGATCGGCGTGAAGTTCAACGTGTCGAAGCAGATGGACGTGCGCACGCGCCTGCTGAAGGAGTCCGACCTGGTGGAGGGCGGCGATCCCAAGAAGTTCATGGTGTGGGACAACCTGCATGATCGCCTGACCTACTTCGACGCCAACGAGGAGGGCGAGCACGCCGGCATGTGGGAGGGCCAGACCGAGCACGACGTGGCCACCACCGGCTGGGAGTACGAGCTGGGCGGCTGGGTGCCCGATCCCATGCCCTTCCCCGTGGACATCGACCCGGCGCTGTGGGGCGAGTTCGAGGTCACGCTCAAGGATGGCCGCACGGTCAAGGCGAAGCCCGTGTGGCAGAAGTACTGGGACGAGTGCGTGGACGAGATGACGCTCGAGCGCGCCGAGGAGCTGACGGACGTTCCCGCCGACCTCATCCACGAGGCGTGCCTGGCCTGGGCCACGCGCATCGACCCGCGCCGCGGCAACGGCGGCATCAACATCCAGCTGGCCCCCGAGCAGGTGGGCCGCGCGACGCAGAACTTCCGCACCGCCTACAACCTCATCTTCATGACCGACAACTACGACACCCCCGGCGGCAACCGCGGCGAGACGCCGTCTAAGGCCACCGTCTCCAATGCGGTGGTGCCCGCTCCGTCCACGTCGTCGGGCGGCACGCCTCCGTCGAACTGGGTGCAGCGCGAGAACATGTGCGGCGCGGAGCAGTTCCCGCTTACGCGTTGGTGGACGCAGTGGACCGACTCCACCTCCATCTGGAAGGCCGCCAACACGGGAGATCCGTACCCCATCAAGGGCTGCATCTGCTGCTCGGGCGACTTCATGAACCAGTCGAACTCGCTGTACGCCTGGGAGGCGCTCAAGCAGATGGACTTCACGCTCTACATCGACCTGTGGGAGGTCCCCGGCGTGGGCATGGCCGACATCGTGATGCCGGCGCAGCACTGGCTGGAGATTCCCGGATGCCCGCGCACGTCGCAGGGCGCGTCGGGCGGCATTGGCGCCATGGTGAACTGCATTGAACCGCCGGCCGAGACCAAGCACGAGTCGGACATCATCTGCGGGCTGTACAAAGAGCTGGGCATGCCGTTCTACGACCCCGCCAAGGGCGATCCGTGGGACCAGCCCATCGAGAACTACCTGGACGCCACCGTGAAGGCAACCGGCATGACCTGGAAAGAATACGAAAAGGAGTTCGAGGAGAACGGCTGGTGGGATGCCAAGGAGTCGCTTCCCGAGCGCTGGGGCACCTACCGCCGCTACCAGATGGGCTACCTGCGCGGCGGCGCCACCGCTCCGCTAGACATCCCCGGCATGAGCACGCCCACCATGAAGTGCGAGCTGTGGTCCACCATCATGGAGACATACTTGGGCGAAGGCGAGCTGCCGTTCTACGATGAGCCGCCGCTTTCGCCGGTGAGCACGCCGGAGCTGTTCGAGGAGTACCCCTTCAACATGACCACGGGCCGGCGCATCCCGGTGTACTTCCATTCGGAGCACCGCCAGCTGCCCTGGTGCCGCGAGCAGTGGCCGGTGCCGCGCATGGAGATCAACCCCGCGGACGCCGCGGAATTGGGCATCGAGCAGGGCGACTGGGTGTGGATTGAGTCGAAGGACGGGAAGGTGCGCCAGACGGCCGACCTGTCCCATGGTATCAAGCCCGGCGTGATCAATTGCGAGCATGCGTGGTGGTTCCCCGAGTTGAAGCAAGCTGACAAGGGCTTCACGCTGTGCGGTATCAACTGCCTGGTTGACAAAGACGCGCAGGACTATATTACGGGCTCCTCCCAGCTGCGCGCCTACCCCGTGAAGGTCTACAAGGCCACGCCGGAGAACTCTCCCTTTGGTAACCCCTGTCCCTGCGGGGAGGATGGCACCCCCGTCATAGCTGACTCGTCCGACCCGCGCTTGAAAGAGTGGTTGCCCGTATACGAGGGGAGGGAGGAGTGAGATGGCCCAGTACGCAATCGTCACTGACTTAAACCGCTGCACGGGATGCCTCGCCTGCGCGGTGGCCTGCAAGGCCGCGAACGGGGTGCCCGTGGGAAGCTACTGGAACAAGGTGCTGCGCATCGGCCCCAACCCCAAATACGAGGGAGCCGTCAACCCCGACGTGGAGCTTTACTTCCTGCCGGTAGGGTGCCAGCACTGCGAAGAGCCCGAGTGCGTGCGGGTGTGCCCCACGGGCGCCTCGCACAAGCTCGCGGACGGCACCGTCCAGATCGACAAGTCCAAGTGCATCGGCTGCCAGTTCTGCGCCATGGCCTGCCCCTACAACGTCCGCTACCTCAA
>NZ_CBDTNW010000166.1:0-2905 GCF_965361815.1 Rubneribacter sp. | reverse complement strand
CCGACCGCCTGCGCTACCCCATGAAGCGCACGAACCCCAAGGGCGATTCCGACCCGGGCTGGGTGCGCATCAGCTGGGACGAGGCGTACGAGCTGTGCTACCAAGGGCTCAAGCAAATCTACGACCGCGACGGCAACCAGGCGTTCACGTTCATGACGGGCACGAGCCGCCAGTGGGGCATCGCCGCGCCGATGTTGGAGAAGCTGGTGGACGGCATCAACGACATGGGTGCCAACCAAATTTGCAAGGGACCGCGCCGCGAGGCGGGTGCCGTGACCATCGAAGACGGCATCCACTTCGAATCGCTGGTGGACCGCCCGCTTGTGCTGGTGCAGTGGGGCACCGACCAGACGCAGTCCAACTACGACGACTCGTGCCGCACGGCGGTTGAGGCGCTCACAAGGGCGCAGACGTTCATCAGCGTGGACCCGCGCAAATCCAACATGGGCAAGGAGGCCGACTACCACCTGGCCCTGCGCCCCGGCACCGACGGCGCGCTGCTTATGGCGTGGACGCGCATTGTCATGGACGAGCAGCTCTACGACGATTTGCTGGTGAAGCGCTGGACGAACGCGCCCTTCCTGTACTGCGAGGACATCGAGCCCACGGGCTGGACGGGCGTGACCGGCATCAACGACGCCGCGTGGTTCGAGGTGAAGACGCGCCTGCTCAAGGAGTCCGACCTGGTGGAGGGCGGCGACCCCAAGAAGTTCATGGTGTGGGACAACATCAACGGCCGCCTGACCTACTTCGACGCCAACGAGGAGGGCGAGCACGCCGGCATGTGGGAGGGCCAGACTGAGCACGACATCCCCACCACCGGCTGGGAGTACGAGCTGGGCGGCTGGGTGCCCGATCCCGTTCCGTTTCCCGTGGACATCGACCCGGCGCTCTGGGGCGAGTTTGACGTCACGCTCAAGGACGGGCGCACCGTGAAGGCCGTGCCCGTGTGGCAGAAGTATTGGGACGAGTGCGTGGACGAGATGACGGTGGAGCGGGCCGCGGAGATTTGCGACCTCGACCCCGACCTCATCCGCGAGGCATGTCTGGCGTGGGCCACGCGCATCGACCCGCGCCGCGGTAACGGCGGCCTTAACACGCAGCTTGCTCCTGAGCAGGTGGGACGCGCCATCCAGAACTTCCGCACCGCCTACATCCTGTCCATCATGACCGACAACTACGACACCCCCGGCGGCAACCGCGGCGAGACGACGCGCACCGTGTCCTCCGGCTCCGCCTCGGTTCCCGCCCCTGGCGCGCGGAGCACGCAGTCGAACTGGGAGAAGCGCTCCCGGTGCGCGGGTGCTGAGAAGTTCCCCATGACGCGCTGGTGGCATACGTGGGTTGACTGCACGTCGGTGTGGGACGCCATCCACACGGGCGAGCCGTACCCCATCAAGGGCTGCATCTGCTCCACAGGCAATTTCATGAACCAGTCCAACGCCACCTACGGGTTCGAGGCGCTGGGCAAGCTGGAGTTTCTGATGTACATCGACCTGTGGCAGGCGCCGGGCACCGCTATGGCGGATGTCCTGCTGCCGGCCCAGCACTGGCTGGAGGTGCCGGGATTCCCGCGCGCGTCGCAGGGCGCGTCGGGCGGTCTGGGGCTGACGGCGCACTGCATCGAGCCGCCGGCCGAGACGAAGTTCGAGGAAGAGATCATCTGCTCGATGTACAAGAAATTCGGCGTGCCGTTCTACGACACCAAAGACGGCGGCGACGCGTGGGATCGCCCGATTGACGCCTGGTTGGACGCCTCCGTGAAGAGCATCGGCATGACCTGGGACGAGTTCTACACCAAGTTCCAGGAGGAAGGTTGGATCGACTGCAAGGAGTTCTACCCCGAGCGCTGGGGCACCTACCGCCGCTACCTGATGGGTTATTTGCGCGGGAAGGACTCCACGCCGGTGCAGAACATTCCCGGTATGGACACGCCTACGATGAAGGCGGAGTTCTGGTCCACCATCATGGAGAGCCTCATCGACAAAGAGGAGCTTCCGCATTACGAGGAGCCGCCGCTTTCGCCGGTAAGCACGCCGGAGCTGTTCGAGGAGTACCCGCTGAACGCCACCACGGGCCGGCGCATCCCGGTGTACTTCCATTCGGAGCACCGCCAGCTGCCGTGGTGCCGCGAGCAGTGGCCGGTGCCGCGCATGGAGATCAATCCCGCGGACGCCGCGGAGCTGGGCATCGAGCAGGGGGATTGGTGCTGGATCGAGTCGAAGTGGGGCAAGATCCGCCAGACGGCCGACCTCTGCCACGGCGTGAAGCCCGGGGTGGTGAATCTGGAACACACCTGGTGGTATCCGGAATTGAAGCAGGCCGACAAGGGATACGGGCTTTCGTGCTGCAACTGCCTGGTGAACAAGGATGCTCAAGACCCCATCTGCGGCTCCTCCCAGCTGCGCGCCTACCCCGTCAAAGTCTACAAGGCCACCCCGGAAAACTCTCCCTTTGGTAGCCCCTGTCCCTGCGGGGAGGATGGGACGCCGATCATAGCCGACTCGTCGGACCCGCGCTTGAAAGAGTGGTTGCCCGTATACGAGGGAAGGGAGGAGTAAGAGATGACCCAGTACGCAATTGTGACTGACTTAAACCGCTGCACGGGGTGCCTCGCCTGCGCGGTGGCCTGCAAGGTGGTGAACGGGGTGCCCGTGGGAAGCTACTGGAACAAGGTGCTGCGCATCGGCCCCAACCCCAAGTGGGAGGGAGCCGTCAACCCCGACGTGGAGCTCTACTTCCTGCCGGTCGGCTGCCAGCACTGCGAGGAGCCCGAGTGCGTGCGGGTGTGCCCCACCGGGGCCTCGCACAAGCTCGAGGACGGCACCGTCCAGATCGACAAGTCCAAGTGCATCGGCTGCCAGTTCTGCGCCATGGCCTGCCCCTACAACGTCCGCTACCTCAA
>NZ_CBDTNW010000165.1:0-13537 GCF_965361815.1 Rubneribacter sp. | reverse complement strand
AGAGGGCTTTTTCCGCCCTCCCCCATCTTGGCCTCTCCCCCCCCCCGAAACCCCCGTGCAAACCACAACCCGGGCGTGGGGAAGGCGCGGCTCTTCGGAGGGTCATCAGGTTTTCCGGGCGGCGTCGCGCTGGCGTCGCCGCATCCTGTGAAGCCTCCGTGGCAATGGCGAAAATGCGCTGAAAGCCCACTTGCGAAGCCTGCAAACCTTTGATAGCATTGTTCCTCGCGTGTTTACGAAGCGAAAGCGAGCATGTGCGCTCGGATGAAGCAAGGAGATAGAGACCATGGCAGTACCCAAGCAACGCAAGGGCCGTTCGCGCGTCCATTCCCGTCGCAGCGCCAACGACAAGATTTCGGCCCCCGCTCGGTCCGTGTGCCCGCAGTGCGGCGAGGTGAAGCTCCCGCATCGTGTGTGCCCGAACTGCGGCTTCTACAAGAACCGCGAGGTCATCGAGACGGATTAACCGTTCGCTCGCATGCGGGCGCCTTCCTTGCGCCTTGACGAGCCTCCCTGCCCATCGCGCCTTCGGCGCGAATCGCCGGGAGGCTTTCGCATATTCGACTATACTACGTAGGAACCGCATCGCGCGCTGCGCGCATGCCCTTGCCCGCCGAAGGACGGTCGGGAGCATGCGCCCACGCGAACCGAAGAGGAACGCGAGGATCTCATGCCCGACAAAGTAACCATTTCGGTGGACGCCATGGGCGGCGACCGCGCCCCCGACGTCGTGCTCGATGGCGTGGCGGACGCGCTTGCGGCCGATGCCGACCTGTCCGTCATCCTATGCGGCCCGGCGGACGTGGTCGAGCCGTTCGCGGCGCGGTACGAGCGGTGCACGGCCCATCCGGCCGCCGAGGTCATCGGCATGGCGGAGCATCCCGCCAACGCCGTGCGCAAGAAGAAGGACTCCTCCATCGTTGTCGGATGCCGCTTGGTGAGGGAGGGCGCCGCCCAGGGCTTTTTCTCGGCGGGTTCCACGGGAGCGTGCCTGGCGGCCGGGACGTTGGTCATGGGCCGCGTCAAAGGGGTGGCCCGCCCGGCGCTGGCCACCGTCATCCCCTCGCCGGTGCGCCCGGTGGTCATGAGCGACATCGGCGCGAACGCGGACTGCAAGCCGGAGTACCTGGTGCAGTTCGGCCAGATGGCGTCCATCTACGCCGAGAGGATCGTGGGCATCGACGCTCCGCGTGCGGCGCTGCTCAACATCGGCGAGGAGGACGAGAAAGGCTCGCAGTTCGCCCAGGAGGCCCATCGCCTGCTGCGCGAGGGGCTTCCCAACTTCGCGGGCAACGCCGAAGGCGGCGACGTCCTGGCGGCGACCTACGACGTGATCGTGACCGACGGCTTCACGGGCAACGTCTGCCTCAAGGCTATCGAGGGGACGTCCAAAGTGCTGTTCGGGGCCGTCAAGGACGTCATGACCTCGACGCCCGCCGCCAAGCTGGGCGCCCTCGCCGTCAAGGGGGGGCTTCGCAGGCTCAAGGAGCAGGTGAGTCCGGACACTTACGGCGGCGCGCCCATCCTGGGCGTGAAAGGGGCGCTTTTGGTGGGTCACGGCTCATCCAGCCCCCTCGCTGTGCGAAACGGCGTGCTCACGGCGGCGCGCATCGTGCGCCAGGACGTGGCGGGGACGATAGCGCGCACCGTGTCCGGCGGCGCGGGGCGCGCCCGCAAGGAGGTTGGTCGCCATGGCGCTTGAGGACATGATCAGGCGCGGCATGCGCGCGCCGCGCCCGATTGACGAGTGGTTCGAGGACGCTCCCGAGCTCACCGACGAGCAGCGCCGCAACCTTGACGAAGCCCAGAGGATACTAGGGTACCGCTTCAAGCAGGAGCGCTTTTTGCTCTCGGCCATCACGCACCCTTCGGCCACCGAGGGCAAGTCGGTCAAGTACTCCTACGAGCGCTTGGAGTTTCTGGGGGACAGCATCCTCGGCGCCATCGTGGCGAGCATCGCCTTCGACCGTTTCCACGACCTTGACGAAGGAGGGCTCACGCGCATCAAAGTGGCCCTCGTCGCGGGCTCCAGCCTGGCCGAGGTGGCCGAGGGCCTTGGCTTCGCCGACGTCATCGTGTTCGGCTCGTCGGAGACGGGCACGGGCCGTCGCGGGCTGCACTCGGCGCTCGAGAACGTCTACGAGGCGGTGGTGGCGGCCCTGTTTTTGGACGGCGGCGTGAACGCGGCCATTCGGTTCGTGAGCGACACGCTCATCCCGCGCATGTCCATCGACTTGGCCAAGGAGCCGGAAAACCCCAAGAGCGCCCTTCAGGAGAAGCTGCAGGTGGACGGCATCACGCCCACCTACAAGCTGGTTGAGACGCAGGGTCCTCCGCACGACCGCACGTTCGTGGCCCAGGTGTTCGCGGGCAGCCAGGGCCTTGCGCGCGGCACGGGCCGCACGAAGAAGGAGGCCGAGAGCCAGGCGGCCAAGAGCACGCTCGCGCGGCTCGGGGAGTTCTTCGGCCTGGGCGCCACCGACGAGGAGCGCGCGGTGAAGGCCGAGGCCGCCAAGGCCGCGAAAGCGGAGAAGGCCGAGGCCGCCAAGCAGGCCAAGGCCGAGAAAGCCGCCGCGCGCGCCGAGCAGAAGGCCCGCAAGAAATCCGAACGCGAGCGCGCCAGGCAGCGCAAGCAGGGGTAGCCGGCCATGCACCTGAAATCCCTCGTCCTCAAAGGCTTCAAGTCGTTCGCCGACCGCAGCGTGCTCTCGTTGGAGCCGGGCATCACGGCGGTGGTGGGCCCCAACGGCTCGGGCAAGTCGAACATATCCGACGCCGTTTTGTGGGTGCTCGGCGAGCGCAACGCCAAGCATTTGCGCGGACAGGCCATGGAAGACGTCATCTTCGCGGGGTCGTCGGCGCGCAAAAGCGTGGGCGTGGCGGAGGTGGACCTGGTGCTGGACAACTCCGACGGCACGCTTCCGGTGGAGTTCGACGAGGTGGCCATCACGCGGCGCATGTACCGGTCGGGCGAGAGCGAGTACCTGATCAACGGCGTGGTCGCGCGCCGCATGGACGTGCTGGACATCCTTCACGACTCGGGGCTTGGCACCGGCACGCACTCCATCATCTCGCAAGGGTCGCTCGACTCCATCCTGCAAAGCAAGCCGGAGGACCGTCGCGCGCTCATAGAGGAGGCCGCCGGCGTGCTCAAGCACAAGCAGCGCAAGGCGAAAAGCGAACGCAAGCTGGCCGCCATGGACGCGCACCTGGCGCGCGTGAGGGACGTGGCCGCCGAGGTGGAGCGTCAGCTGGGGCCGCTTGAGCGCAAGGCGAAGCGCGCGCGGGCCTACCAGGGCCTGGCGGCGGAGCTGGCCGAGATGAGCCTGGCGCTGGCGGTGGACGACCTGCGCACGCTGCGGCGGGGCTGGGACGAGGCGGCGGCGCGCGAGCAGGCGCTTGCGGCCGAGCTGGAGAAGCGGCGCGAGGTCATCGCGCAGGCCGAGGCTCGCTCCGAGGAGCTGCAGGAGCGCATCAGGCGCGAGAGCGTGGATGCGGGCGAGCTGTCGCGGCTCCACCGGCGCGCCGCCTCCGCGGTGGAGCGCTTCGACGGCGCGACGCTGCTGCTTCACGAGAAGCGTCGGGCCGCGCAGGGGTACGAGGCCGAGCTGCGCGTGACCTTGGAGGCGAACAAGGGCAAGCGCTCCCAGGCCGCCGCCGACCGCGCGGAGGCCGAAGCGCAGCTGGCCGAGGTGCGCCGCGAACGCGCGCGAGCCGATGCGGACGTGGAGCGGATCGCCGCCGAGCAGGCCGGCAACGCCGAGAGGCGCCGCGCCCTCGAGCGCGAGGCCGACGAGCTGGAGCGCGCCAAACGCGAGGCCGAGCGCGAGCGCGAGCGGGTCCGGCGGGAGCTGGCCGAAACGCAGGAGTCGCTTGCGAGCGGCCTTGCCCACGTGAAGCTCATCGAGGGGCATGGCAAGGAGCTGGAGCTGCAACTGGAGCGCGCCCAGGGCGAGGCGCTTTCGCTTGCCGCTGCGGCGCAGGAGGCCGAATCGGCGCGGGAGGCGCGCGCGAAGGCGGAGGGGGAGGCCCGCGCCCGGGTGGGCGAGGCGCTCTCGGCGCGCGAGGCGACCCGGGCGGCGCTCGATGAGGCGCGCGACGAGGCGTCGCTGCTGTCTTCGGAGATACGCGGCCTCGAGGAGGTGGAGCGCGCGGGCATGGCTTCCGGCCCGGCGCTTTCCTGGGCGCTCGACCACGCCGGGGATCTCTCGGTGAGATTGGAGCCCCTTGCGCGCGCGGTGCGCGCCCCCGAGGGGTTCGAGGCGCTTGTGGAGCGGCTGCTCGGCGCGGACGTGGCCGCGCTTCTCGTGGAGGACGCGGAGGGCGCGGCCGCCGTGGTTGCAGCCGTCGCGTCGTGCGGCGAGAAGGGCGAGGTGGTGCTCGTGCCGCGCGCGGGCCGTGCGGCGCAGGAGCTGCCGGGCCGGGCGGCCGCGGCGGCAGGCCTTGGGCGCGCGCTTGTGGACGAGCTTTCGTATCCTGCGGAAGCCGCGCGGGCCGTGGAGGCGCTGCTGGGGGACGTGGCGGTGTGCGACAGCGCGCAGGAGGCGTTCGACGCTCATCGGCGCGACGTTTCGGGCGCCCGTTTCGTCTCGCTCGACGGCTGCGCGGTGTGGCCGAGCGGCAAGGTGAGCGCGGGGGTTGCGGACGCAGACGGGGAGGAGGGCGTGCTCGCCCGCGCGCGGAGGCTCGAGGGGCTGCGCGGGCGGCTGGACGCGGCCGAAGCCGCTCGCGCGGCCGCCGAGGAGGCCGCCGCAGCGTCCGAGGCGGCCCTGAGGGACGCGCAGGCCGAGAGCCTGCGCCTTGCTCAGGAGCTGGCCGAGCTGCGCGGCACGGCGGACGCGGCGCGCGCCGACGCCCGTCGCGCCGAGGAGAAGCTGGCGAGCGTGCGCCGCGAGTTCGAGGATATGGAGCGCCAGCGCGCCCAGGCCGAGCAAGCCGTGGCCGAGGCGCGTCCGTCGGCGGAGGCTCTCGAGGCGCGCCTTGCGCAGCTCGGCCGCTCCCTTGAGGAGGGCGCCGCCCGAACGCAGGAGGCGCAGGAGGCCGTGGTGCCGCTGCGCAAGGAGGCCGCGCGCCTGCGCGACGCGCTGGCCGAGGCCAAGCTCAAGTCCGCCACGCTCGCCGAGCGCGAGACGTACACGTCGCGCGTCGTCGATGCCCGCTCTCGCGACCTTGAGGCCGCGGACGCAAGCGACGCCGAGGCGCGCGGGACTTTGGTGAAAAAGGTTGCGGCCCAAGAGCGCATCGTGCCTTTGCTCGCCCTCTTCGAGGAGCTGGAGGCGAGCGCGCGGCGTCGGACGCGCGAGCTTGAGGAGGCGGCTGCGGCGGCGCAGGACTCCTCGGCGGGCCTGCACGCCCAGGCCAACGAGGCGCGCGCCGCCGCCCGGGCCGCGCACGACGCCCTTGACGACGCCAACGCGCGCCTCTCGGCGGCGCGTGTGGACAAGGGCCGCCTGGAGGTGCAGGTGGACGCGGCGGTGAACGCCATCGTGCAGGATTGCGGCGTGCCGCTCGACCGCGCGCTCGAAGCGCCCGCGCTCGAAGACCGCGGCGCGGCGGAGGACGCCGCCTTCAAACTGCGGCGCCGCATCGCCAACATGGGCACCATCAACCCCGATGCGGCCGAGGAGTACGAGCAGCTCAAAGCGCGCTACGACTACCTGGCCGCGCAGCTGGCCGACCTCGACGGGGCGCGCCGCTCGCTCGCCAAGATCGTGCGGGTGATCGACGCGCGCATGAAAGACGACTTCGTGCGCACCTACGAGGCCGTGGACGCCAACTTCCGCGAGATATTCGCCGTGCTGTTCCCCGGCGGCTCCGCGAGCCTCTCGCTGGTCGACCCCGACGATCTGGAGAACACGGGCGTGGAGGTGACGGCGCAGCCGAGGGGCAAGCGCATCACCAAGATGATGCTCATGTCCGGCGGCGAGAAGTCCCTGACGGCGCTTGCGCTCCTGTTCGCGGTCTACCGCATCCGCTCCACGCCGTTCTACATCTTGGACGAGGTGGAGGCCGCGCTCGACGACTCGAACCTGCGCCGCCTGACGGCCTACCTCGACAGTCTGCGCGACTCCACGCAGCTCATCATGATCACGCACCAGCGCCGCACCATGGAGATGGCCGACGTGCTGTTCGGCGTGTCCATGCAGGCCGACGGCGTGACGAAGGTGGTCAGCCAGAAGCTCGAGAACGCCCTGCGCCACGCGGAGTAGGGTCCCTCTCCCCGTTGCCCGAAAGGGACGGAAAGAGGGGTTTCGCTTCGCAGGGCCCGGTCTTTTGAGGCTGCGGGGCTGCGGGTTTTTAGCCTTGCGTCCGCCGTTGCGCAACGCGCGCCAGCAGGTTATTTGAGCAGGAGCGGGACGATCACGGTGAGCGCGAACACCACCATGAGCACCCAGTTCGCGTTCGACAGAGCGTGCACGGCGGGGCTTGTTGTCCTTCTTGCTTGATCGAAGCCTGCGGAGCAGAAGAACAGTATGGCGACGGGCAGCTTGAGGCTTTCGGCCGCCTGCGCGTCCCCGAAGACGAGCTTGGCGAGGTACCAGACGAACAGCGCCGTCGATGCGACGAGCATGATCAGCGCGAATACGGTGTCCCGCTTCTCGCCCGCCGTCTTCCCGGCCATCTTCGGGCGCGCCTCGTCGCCGCAGATCTCGGTCATGGTTTCGTTCTCCTTTCGAATTGAAGGCGGCCCCCTGCTTTTGGCGGGGGCGTCCGTCGCTTCCATCGAACGAGCCGCCATGGCTTCGCGCGCCGGTCTTCGATGGGGTATAGTGGGATCTGCTTGCAAGCAACGAGAGTATAGCATAATATATCCATCATGGATATATGGAAGGAGCGCAATGGCGAAGCGCAGCCCGTACGAGACGGGGGAGCTTTCCGACAGCATCTTTCTTATCCTGCTGGCGACTTTCGAGCCGGTGCATGGGTACCGCATCATGCACGACATCGAGTCGTCCACGCACGGCGCGGTCAAGGTGGGCCCCGCCACCATGTACACGACGCTCAAGAAGCTCAAAGCGGCAGGATGGATCGTCGAGATAGCCGAGGAGGGCGGCCGTATCCTCTATGCGGCCACCGACGAGGGCCGATCGGTGCTGCGGCGCGATTTCGCGCGGCGCAAGCGGCTTGTCGCCGTGGCCGAGGAGCGGCTGGAGGAGAAGGACGGAAAGGACGATGGCTAAGTATCGGCTGTGCGGCGGCTTGGCGATGATGGCCGACCACGACATGGAGATGCTCAAGGGCATGAGCGCGAAAGGGTGGCACGTGAGCGGTCTGTCCTGCGGCTTTCTCTACCGTTTCGAGCAGGGTGCGCCGCGCGACTTCGACTACGCGGTGGGTTTCGAGCGCGACTTCACGCCCGAGGTGCAAGAGCTGTTCCGCGCCGGCGGCTGGCATCCCGTGATCACGGGGCCCGGCTGGCAGATCCTGCGCGCCGAGGCGGGCGAGACGCCGCTGTTCACCGACGAGGAGTCGAAGGAGGAGGCGCTGCGCGCGGTCCGTGCGCGGACGGGCCGCTTCGCGCTCGCCTGGGCGGTTGCGTTGGCGGCGTGCCTCGCGGCCGAAGCGCACTTCGACGCTCAGGGGACGGAGCCGATCGCGGCGGCCTGCCTTGTGGGGGCGGTCGTGTCGAGCGCGGGGTTCGTGTTCACGGCGTTTCCGTTCCTTGGCTACACGGCTTCGCTGAGAAAGCTTCGCGCCGGTCGGTAGCCGCGTCCGGCCCCTTCGGCGGCGCCCGCGTCGCCTCATGCGCCCGCGCTTTCGCGTCGCTCGCGTTTCGCGCGGCTTGCGCGTCGTCTCATCGCGCATCTTGGACGCCGCTTTTGCGAGGGACGTGCGGCAGCCAGGCAAGTCCCGGCACGGACGCGGACGGACCCCGGCGCGGGCGCGTGCGGGCTTCTTCTTCGTTTTCCCCGCCTCCCGCTTCGTCGTCGCTGGCGCACGCGTGCGTTTGAGCTACACTAAGCAAGATACGGCGAAAGGAGCCCATCATGGGATTTTTCGATAGGATCAGCGAGGGGCTGGCGCGCTCTCGCGATAGGTTCAAGGAGCAGATGAACGTCCTGCTCGACCGAGGTCCCGACCTTGACGAGGAGTTTTGGGACGGCTTGGAGGAAACGCTCATCCTGGCCGACATCGGGGGCGCCGCCGCTTCCGAGATCGTGGAGGGCCTGCGCGACACGGCCACGCGCAAGGCGCTGCCGGACGCCTACGCGGTGCTCGATCTGTTGAACGAACGCATTGCGGAGACGTTCGCGCCCGGTGACCAGGACGTGTTCGGCGGCGGGCCGGCCGCGGTGCTGTTCGTGGGCATCAACGGCACGGGCAAGACCACCACGGTGGGCAAGCTGGCCAAAGAGGCCGCGGACGGCGGTCGCACGGTGCTTCTGGGCAGCGCGGACACGTTCCGCGCGGCGGCCATCGAGCAGCTGGAGGAATGGGCGCGGCGCGCGGACGTGGAGGTGGTCACGCGCGAGCGCGGCAGCGACCCGGCCAGCGTGTGCTACGACACCTTGGAGCGCGCCGAGGCCGTGGGGGCCGATCTCGTGCTCATCGACACGGCGGGCCGCCTGCACACCTCGGCCGACCTCATGCGCGAGCTGGAGAAGGTGGTGGGCGTGGTGCGCAAGCGCGCGAGCCTGCCGGTGTTCACGGTGCTCGTCATCGATGCCACCACGGGGCAAAACGGCCTGCAGCAGGCGCGCGAGTTCGACCGCGCGCTCGATTTGGACGGCGTGATCGTCACCAAGCTCGACGGCACGGCCAAAGGCGGCATCGCGCTTGCGGTGAGCCATGAGCTGGGGCTGCCCGTGCTCAAGATCGGCGTGGGCGAGGGTCTCGACGACCTGCGCGACTTCGACGCGCACGACTTCGCCCGCGCCCTCGTGGGCGACTTCGACGAGCGGGCCTAGGGGGCGCGCATGACGTATTCGCAGGTGCACGCAGATCCCGATGTGTACGAGGTAAAGGTTCCGTTCCAAAACGTGTCCACGAACGCCACGAACTGCTTCGTGGTGCTCGACGGCGGCGAGGCGCTCGTGGTGGACACGGGCGCGCCCACCGACGAGGGCGCGGCCGTGCTCGAGGAGGCCCTTGACGAGCTGGGCGTGGACCGCTCCCGCGCGACGTTCTTCCTCACGCACCTGCACCTTGACCATGCGGGCCTGGTGGACCGTGTGGTCCCCGAGGGCGCGCCGGTGCTTGCGAGCGAGGTCGATTTCAACGCCATGCGCGCGTTAGGCGCGTCCGGCTACGAGCGGATGCGGCGGCGGCTGGTGGCCGAGGGCATGGCGCCCTCGGACGCCTCGGGCTACGCGCGCCACTCCGTGGAGATGCCGCTTTTCGACCCTGCGCGCGTGAGCATGCGCTTCGTGGCCGAGGGCGACGAGGTGGCGGTGGGAAGCCGGCGCTTTCGCGTGCTGGAGGTGCCGGGCCACACGCCGGGGCACCTGGCGCTGTTCGACCCTGACTCGCGCATCCTGTTCGGCGGCGACCACGTGCTGTTCGTCATATCGCCGGGCATCGCGCTGTTCGCGGACGGCGGCGACGGCCTGCAGGCGTACCTCGACAGCCTTCAGAAGGTGCGCGCGCTCGGTTGCTCGCACCTGTTCGTGTCGCACGGAGAGGAGTGGCCGTTCTTCAACGAGCGCATCGACTGGCTGCGCCAACACCATCTGGAGCGCCTCGAGGAGACGTGCGCCATCGTGCGCGGCCGGCCGGGGCTGACCGGCGTGCAGGTGGTGCGCACCATCAAGTGGAACGTGCCGTTCGAGCGCTGGGAGGACATCTCCTTCATGCAGCGCTGGTGCATACTGATGGAGGGCCTCGTCATCCTCGACCACCTTGTCAGCCGGGGTCTTTTGCGCCGCGAGGAGGACGAGTCGGGTCTTCGCCGGTACTTCTAGGAAGAGGCGCCTGCTCTCATGCGAGCGGGTCGATGGGTTTGCCCAGGAACTCCGTGAAGCTTCGCGCGCCAATCCAGCGGCCCGCAGTGAGCATGTCTGCCCACATCGCGTTTGCTTCCCTCTCTGATATAAGGCCATTTTCGTACGCTTCCACAAGGATGCTCCCCGTTGTCTTGCACTTCAGCCCGAAATCGCGGATGTAGGCGGCGGTGTCTCGGAAGTTGTTGCTGGCTACGATGCCGCGATTGACGACGGCCAGCGCCATGGCCGCCGCCTCGCCACGTCCCACCATCTTGAAGCCTGGTCTCGGACGGTTCGTCATCTCAAGGTACAAAGGGAGGGCCGGCGAGGCGAGGTCGATGTCGCGGATTTCCACGTCGGAGCTTGCGGTCAGCTCTGCTATGCGGTCTTGAAAAGCGGGCGTAGCAACGCGCGAGAGTTCGTCAAGTACCAGTTGGGGTATAACAACACGATTGGGGTAGAGTTGCGTGACGATACTTCCCCGGTCGGTCCAGAGAAAGGCCGAGAGACAATCCGTGTCGAAAAAGAGCGGCTCAGTCAACAATCTCGCCGTCCTCCAAGGTTTCGATGAAGATGTCGTCGCGGAATCCGTCCGCCAAAAGCTCTTCCGCCTTGCCTTGCGACAGGATGCCTCGGCCGAAGAGGTCCGCGATGCGGTCGATGTAGTCGCCGTCGGCCATGCGCGCCCTGCTTCCGCGGCATGGCTCGTACAAAGCCGTGGGGTAGCCGAGCTTGCGAGCGCCCGCTTTCACGTTGCGGCTAAGGGATTCTTTCTGCGCGTCATCCACGATCCCCTCGTCCTGCAGGCGCACGAGCAGCGCCAGACGCGAGATGCCGAACTTCTGCTCGATGGCCACGACCGATGCGAGCAGGCGCTCGTCGTCGATCGGGGCCATCGGGGCAAGCCCCCGTGCTCGCAGCTCGTTTCGCAGGGCATGGTAGGGGAGCAAAAAGTACGAGGCGAACGCGTCGGCCGTCCATTCGGCGTCGTCGTAGCGTTTCGTGCTTTTCGGGCAGATGACCGTGGAGGCCGCATCGTCGAAGAACAGGTGGTGCAGTTCATGGGCGAACGTGAAGCGCTGCCGTCCGAGCGTTTGGGCTGAGTTGAACGCGATGAGCGAGAAATCGCCGTGCTTGACGCACATGCCGCTGATGGAGTCTCCGAGGGGGTAAGACACCGTGGTGAGCCGTGGGACCTCGCGAGCGCAGGCGAACACGTCGATGGGGGAGAGGTTGTCCTTGCCGAAGTCGGCGCGCAACTCCTCGGCGCGGCGCGCGGCTTTGTCCTTACGCTCCATGGTCGGTCGCCTTCTCAAGCGCGGTCAGGTCCTCGAGGTTGCGCACGATGCGCCCGACGGCGGCGATGCCGTCAAGATCCTCGGGCGCGATACCGTCCGCACGGAACGCCACCGCCTTCTCCGAGGACGCTTGGGCGCTCTCGTCGATCAGTTCGCCAAGCGGGCAGAAGAACAGGTCGCAGAGCTTTTCGAGCGCGGCCACGCCAAGCGAGCGCTGGCCGTTTTCCACCTTGCTTACAAGCGTTTGGTCGATTCCCAGGTAACAGGCCACATGCTCCTGCGTGAGTCCGCGAAGCTTGCGCATACGCCTGACGTTTGCCCCCACGGTTGCGTTGATGTCGGTCATAGCGGTCTCCCTTCACAGGGGAGTATAGCACGGAATGTCATATTTATGAATATAAGCTATAAGTAAAATATGACAGACTGAAAACATGAGGATAAACATAACAACCGCAGTAAAGCGATTGGCGCAAAAAGCGCTCTTGCAAAGATTGGCGTGAGTTGGCGCTGCGAGGTTCAGAAGTTTAGAAGTTAGAAGTCGATGAGACTTTTCACGTCAGTGCCAAGTCCGTCGGCGATTCTGCAGAGCAGGTCAATCCCGACGTTTACTTGACCTGTTTCGATTTGCCAGAGATGTGTTTGATTGGTATCGACCATGAGTGCAAATCGACGCTGCGAGAGGTGTTGCTCTTCGCGCAGTCTCCGTATGGTGTTACCCAGTATGACTCTGCGTTCATCACTTTTCATACGTTCAGAGTATGTGCTATACTTCCTTTGATGACTTGCTATAACAAGTCATCAAAGGAAGTGTGCAATATGATGGAGAATTAAGTGTGATAGGAGAACAACGATGAAAATTCTTGGTATGGGGATTCCTGAACTGCTGTCTCTGCTTCCGTTCCTAGCTTTGGGAGCAGCTGTGTATGCTCTCATGTCCTTTTTGAAAAGTAGAAAAGTGGCAACTTCTCTTTCGGGTGATGCCCAAGTTCAGAACATGGAAAAGCAAAAATACACTCGTAGGGCAATAATAGGAATTGCTATTGCGCTTATTTGTGTTGCGTTAACCGGTTTCCATATTTGCGACAGCTGTCATACAATATTTTTCGGCAAATCATATGCGAACTACTATAGTTCAACGCTCTGTCCGGACTGCGCGCGTTATTCAACGTTTGGTGTGCTCTCATAATTCTGAACAGATACCTGTTGGTTGTGGTGTTAAAAATACATGCGTTCTGCTCGTTCGTGTGTGGTAGTTTTTTGAGAGTTGCGATACGTTCCACAAACGTCTAGCGTTGTTCACATCTGCTTGTGAGGTGAAGTTGCTTTTGCGGGCGATGCTTCGGGTATAATCGGGTGAAACAACGTTGTCGACCGATGGGGGATTCCCAACTATGCTCGAAAGCCTTTCCAACCGCCTTCAGGGCATATTCAGCGGGCTGCGCGGCAAGGGCCGCCTGACCGAGGAGGACATCGACGCCGCCATGCGCGAGATACGCATGGCGCTTCTGGAGGCCGACGTCAACTTCAAGGTGGTGAAGGGCTTCATCGCGCGCACGAAGGAGCGCTGCCTGGACGCGGAGGTGCTCGAATCGCTCACGCCGGCGCAGAACGTGGTCAAGATCGTGCTCGACGAGCTGACCGGGCTTTTGGGCCGCACGGACTCGAAGCTGGTCCTTTCCAGCCGCATCCCCAACGTCATCATGCTGGTGGGCCTGCAGGGTTCCGGCAAGACGACGGCCGCCGCGAAGCTGGCCTGGCGCCTGAAGCAGCAGAACCACTCGCCGCTCTTGGTGGCCTGCGACGTGTACCGCCCCGCCGCGGCCGACCAGCTGGAAACGCTCGGCGGCGAGATCGGCGTGCGCGTGTACCGCGGCGACGGGCAGGACCCGGTGCGCATCGCGAAGGAGGGCGTCCAGGACGCCATCGACAACCTGCGCGACGTGGTCGTCGTCGACACGGCGGGACGCTTGCACGTGGACGAGGACATGATGGAGGAGGCCGAGGCCATCAAGCGCGCCGTGAGGCCCGACCAGATCCTCATGGTGGTGGACGCCATGACCGGCCAGGACGTGGTGAACGTGGCCGCCGCCTTCGCCGAGCGCGTGGACTTCGACGGCGTGATCATGTCCAAGATGGACGGCGACGCCCGCGGCGGCGGCGCGCTTTCCATCAAGGAGGTCACCGGCAAGCCCATCAAGTTCATCAGCTCCGGCGAGAAGCCGGATTCCCTTGAGGAGTTCCACCCCGACCGCATGGCCAAGCGCATCCTGGGGATGGGCGATGTGGTCAGCCTCATCGAGAGCGCCGTCAAAGTGC
>NZ_CBDTNW010000164.1:0-16738 GCF_965361815.1 Rubneribacter sp. | reverse complement strand
GTCGCATTCGGGGTTCGCGTCGTAGAGGTTGGCCATGAAGTGCACGCGGATCTTGAATCCGAACAAGCGCAGCAGCGAGAACGCCTCGGCCATGCACTCGGGGCCGATGCCGCGCCGGTTCAAGCGCAGGATGCGCGCGTCCAGGCTCTGCACGCCCATCTGGATTTTCGTGCAGCCCAGCCTGCGCGCGAACGAGAGGCTTTCGCACGAGACCGCGTCCGGGCGCGTTTCTATAACCAAGCCCACCGCCCGGCAGGCCGCCTCCTCGTTGGCGGCGTGCTGCTCGTCAAGCTCCGGCAGGGCCGCCCGCTGGAAGGGCGAAGCGCGCTCCCACGGGGTGCCCGCTCCGTAGAGCGCGCGCACGGCCTGGTTGTATGAAAGCTCGCCTGCGTTTACGGCGCGTTGGGTGGCGCACGTGGCGGCAACCAGCAGGTCGCGGTCGTTTTCGATGCCGGCTTCATGGTAGAGCGCCTGCCGCTTTCGCACGCTGCGCTCGGTCAGGTCCGGGTCGGCGGCCTCGTTGAGCGCGCGGAACAGCTCTTTTGCGAACCACACCTGGTAGTCGCGCGGGTAGTCGCTCCAGGTGCCGCCCAGCACGATAAGCTCCACCTTGTCGGTGACGTGCCCCATCTGCGCCAAGGTGCGCACCCGCGCCGCTACCTGCAAATAGGGGTCGAAAAAGGCTCGTTCGGCACGTTGGCAGGCGGGCTCGTCGGCCAGGTAGCTTTTGGGCATGCGCACATCGTTGGGGCAGTACAAACATTCGCTCGCGCACGCCCAGGGCTTGGTGAGCACGGTGACGGTGGCCACGCCCGAGGCGGTGCGCCCCGGCTTCATCCGCAGGGTGCGCACCAGGTCGCGCTCGAGCGCCTCGTCGACGCCCCAGGATTCCCAGCGCGCGGGGTCGCGGCGCTTCGTTTCCTGGTAGAAGGGGAGGAGGTGCTTTTTGGCGCATGGGCGCTCCCCCGGGGCGAGCGCGCGGTTGCGCGTGCGCACGAGCACATCGAGGGACTTCGCGTCAAGCGGGCCTGAGCGCCTGACGGCTTCGAGTATGTCGAGCAGTGCATCTTCCATGGCGGTGGCGGCTTTCGCAAAAGGGACGTGCGGGCGGTTCGTCGGCATGCTAGTGTACCACGCGCTGCGCGCAAGGCCGCCGGTGCGCTAGAATATCCCCCATGCCCATCACAGCCGACACCGCTCATGCGCTCTGCGACATCACCAGCGCGTTTTACCGCGCGCACGCCGCGTCGTTCTCGTCCACGCGCCAAGCGCCGTGGGCCGGGTGGGCGCGCGTGCTGGAGTGCGCGCTTCCGGACGGGGGCGCCCGCCCGCGCACGCTGCGCGTCTTCGATCTGGCGTGCGGGAACCTCCGCTTCGGGCGCTTTGCGGCCGAGAGGTTTCCCGAGGCGGCCGTCGACCTGTTCGCGGTGGACAACTGCGACGAGCTGGCCTGCGGGGAGGGCGCGGCGCGGCTGGATCCGCAGCGCGCAGACGCCCGGCTGCGACCGTCTGACGCGGAGGCGGCGCGGGCGCGGGGCGGCTCGCTGCGCGTGTCGTACCAAAGCCTCGACGTTGCGGCCGCGCTTTTCGAGGAAGGGCGGCTTTCCCGCATGCTCGACGCGCCCGCGTGCGATCTGTGCGTGTCGTTTGGGTTCATGCACCATCTCCCGCTTCCCGCGCAGCGCGCCGAGGCGCTTTCGGCCTTGGTGGACCGCGCGCGGCCGGGCGGGACGGTGGCGGTGTCGTTCTGGCGCTTCTTAAGCGACCCGGGCCTTGTGGCCAAGGCGCGGGAGTCCACCGCGCGCGCCTGCGCGGAGCTGGGCTTGCCTAAGCTGGACGCGGGCGACTGCGTGCTGGGCTGGCAGGGCGAGCCGGGCGCGTGGCGCTACTGCCACAGCTTCTCGGAGGAGGAGGTGGACGCCTTGGCGGCGGGCGTTGCGCAGCGCGCCGAGGCGGTCGCGCGCTTCTCGGCCGACGGGCGGAACGGGGCCCTCAACGAGTATCTGGTGCTGCGCGCGCGATGAGGCCGCGCGGAGGGGAACGTTCTGCTATTCTGTACGCTTGTCGCCTGACCATCGGATACGCCGGGAGCGCCCATGAACATCAACCACGCCATACTGCACGTGTTCGACCCCGTGTCGTGCGTCAACGTCTACTCCCAAACCGAGCTTGATCTTTCGGACAAGGTCTCCAAGCGCTACGTGGAGGGCCATGTGCGCAAGATGCTGGGCAGCATCGACGCCTGCCGCGGGTCGTTTGCCGAGGACAGCGCGTTCGCCGAGGAGCTGTGCGCCTACTTTCGCGGCCATCGTGGGTTTTTAGAGCTGTCGGCGCAGGTGGCGGAGTTTCTCATGGGGGAGCTTGACCATGCGGACAAGGCGGAGCCGGCCGACATCTTGGTGGTTGACTTCGAGGACGACCCCGACGCGTCCGTGCGCGAGATGGACGAGGCGGACGAGCTGGCCGCGTTCGAGGGGCGCGGGCGGCGCTGCTTCGCGCTCATGTTGCTCGACATCCGGCAGGCCTACCTGCACGAGGTGGGCACGGCCGAGGACGGCTCGACGCGCGTCGCGGTGGCCCGCCACCGCGCCATCTTGCCGAACCCCTCCCAGAAGGTGTCCTCGTTCGCGGTGGTGGACGCGCGCACGCTTTCCGTGACGTTCTGCGATAAGCCGCGCACCATAGCGGGCGAGGAGCGCCTGCTCATACCGGACGGCCTTCTGCAGTGCACCAAAGAGGCGTCGGGCCGGGAGGTGCTCGGCGCGGTCGCGCGCATCGCGGAGGAGGTGGCCGAGGAGTACGGCGCCAATGCGGCGGTGGCGGTGTCGCGCGCCAAGGCGAGCGCGAGCCAGGCCGTGGAGGAGTCGGAGGAGCTGGCTCCGTGGGATTTGGCGGAGGACGTGTTCGAGGACGAACCGCTGCGCAAGCGCTTCGAGGAGGCGCTTGCCGAGGAGGGCGTGGCCGAGCGCGTGGTGGTGGAGCGGGCCGTGGCCAAGCGCGTGGCCCGGATGCACCGGATACGCACCGACACCGGCATCGACGTCTCGTTTCCGGCCGAGTACGGCGAGAACCCCGACTTCATCGAGTTCACGAGCGAGCCCGACGGCCGCATCAGCATAGCCCTCAAGAACATCGGCCGCATCGAGAACCGCTGAGGGCCGCGGTTTGTGACCAACCTACGGACGCGGCCGGCGGCGCCCGAAGAGGGGCGGATCGGGCGCGCTTGCGAACTCTGGGCGCGCTGGCATGCGCGCTCTTCGCTCGCCGCAATGCTTATGCGTTCGCGCAAGCAGCGCGTCGCTGTCACTTGATTTATGAGAACGCATAAGATACCCTTCAAAAAATCGAGTTTTATGCGAACGCATAGATCGAAAGCGAGGTGGACGATGGAACGCATCGGAAACGCTAGCGCGCTCGGCGCGCTCATCCGTGAGGAGCGCAAGCGGCAGGGATACACGCAGGTTGAGCTTGCCGGGTTGTGCGGCGTGGGCGTCACCTACCTCTCCCATTTGGAAGGGGGCAAGGAAACCGCCGAGATTGGCAAGGCCCTCCACGTGGTCGCCATGCTGGGCGTCGATCTTTTCGCCAAGAGGAGGGGCTGATGGAAGGGCTGTCCGTCGAGCGCTTGGAGCGCTTCGAGCCGCGCATCGTGGGGCATCTGGCGTCCGACGGATCGTCGTTCGTCTACGATGCGGCTTATCTGGAATCCTCGCGCGCCACTCCTCTTTCGCAATCCCTTCCCTTGCAGACCGAGGCGTTTTCCGCAAGGGAGTTCCGACCTTATTTCGAAGGGTTGCTGGCGGAGGGGCCGGCCCGTCGCGCGCTCGCTTCCGAGTTGCAGCTGCCCGAGGACGACTACCTGGCGCTTTTGGAGGCGTGCGGACGGGATTGCATCGGCGACGTCGTGATCTCGCGGGCAGGGTCGGACGGCGCCAGAGAACCCGCTTTCTACGAGCCGATCGACAGCGATCGGTTCCGCGCCCTGTTCTGCGGCCTTCCCTGCATGGCGGAGGAGAACGCGGCATCGCGTCTTTCGCTTGCGGGCACGCAAGGCAAGATCGGGCTGGCGCACGATCCGCGCCAGTCGATGGACGAGGGCTGGCTGCGCCCGCACGGCCTTGCGGCCACGACGCATATCCTCAAAACGAGCCATTTGCGGGATATTCCCGAGATAGAGTTCCTTTGCATGAAAGCCGCTGCCCTCTGCGGGTTGGAGGCGGCACGCGTCGGCTTGATCGATGCGGGAGCCTCCGTCCTCGCGGTCGAGCGATTCGACCGAGAGAGCGTTGCGGAGGAGGGGGAGCTGCGCGTGAGGCGACTGCATCAGGAGGATCTCGCGCAGGCGCTCGGCGTGACCCCGGCTTCGAAGTACGCGGAGCTGGAGGGAGGGACGGTGCGCGTCGTCGCGCGTCTCTTCAAAGAGCGCAGCGTCCGACCTGCGAGGGACATCGCCTCGTTCGCCCGCATGCTGTGCTTCGCTTACCTTGTCGGGGATTGCGATGCCCATCTGAAGAACTACGCGGTGCTGTACCCCGACGCGGGCCGCGGCGGGGCGGGGCTTTCCCTCGCGCCCGCGTACGACTTCGTGTGCACGACGCGCTATCCGCGGTTCAGCCGCGACATGGCCATGGCGCTCGGCGGCGTGCGCGCCATCGACGAGGTGCGGCCCGACACATTTGATGCGCTGGCCGGCGAACTCGGCATTACGAAGGCGGCGTTGCGGACGCTCGTCCGGCCCCTTGTCGAGCGCGCGTCCGAGGCGATGCGGACCGCTGCCGACGGCGGCTGCGGACCCACTCTCGCGTCGACCCCTTATATCGCGGACGACCTTGTGGAGGACATGGCTCCGCGCCGCGCGGTTCTCAAGGCGTTCTGCGACAAGGGCTGACGGCTGCCGGCGCTTTTTGCGGGGGCGCTCAGCGCCAGCGCTTGAGCGTGGGCAGCAGGGCGCCCATGAACGACACGGCCTCGTCGAGCGTGATGCGGCACGACTCGGCCATGCCGGGCGCGCAGCGCTCGACAAGATCCTCGAGCGTCTCGTCCTCGAGGAAGGCGCCGTCGCGGTAGCACCACGAGCAGAATTCCTCCGAGGGCGACCCGTCCGCTTCGGTGCCGCGGTCCTTCTCCTGGAAAAACGGCATGCCGCAGCTTTGGCAGAAGTCGCCGTCGGGCATTTCCAGCAGCAGCGTGACGGGCACGTCGCACGTGGCGGCGATGAGCTTGCACATGTCGATGCCCGGCGACGTTTCGCCCCTTTCCCAGCGCGAGACGGCTTGGCGGGTGACGAAGAGCTTGCGCGCGAGGTCGTCTTGGGTGAGGCCCTGCTCCTTGCGGATGCGGACGAGCGCGTCTGAGATGGCCATGGGGCTCCTTTCGTCGGCGGGTAGCCCTGCCATTGAACCACGCGCGCTCACCCGCCGTAAAGAAACAAAGCGTTGCGGCGCGGTTGGCGCGATGCCGCCTTCGCCGAGCGCGGCGCGCTGCTGAGAACGCGGCATCGTATCCGCCCGCCCGCTCACCGACCGAGGTGCTCCTTGACGTACTCGATGGACATCATGCCGCTTGTGAGCGCGTAGCCGCATGTCGCGCCCACGTAGTCCGTGTAGGGGTACGAGAAGTACCCGCCGCTGTCCTGCCCTGCGACGAACAGCCCTCGCGGCGCGGGAACGTTGCCTTCGCCGATCGCCTGCAGATGGTCGTTCACCTTGATGCCGTTGTAGGTGCCGTCGATGGGCGACACGACGCGCACCGCGTAGAACGGGCCCTCGTCAAGGGGATGCAGAAGCTCTCGGCGCTTCCCGAACAGCGGATCCTCTCCGGAGGCGATCACCGCCCGGTAGTCCTCGACCGTGCGCGCCCATGTGGCGGCGTCGAATCCTGCAAGCTCGCCAAGCTCCTCGAGGGTGTCGGCCTTCCACGCCTGGCCGTGCGCGATGGCGGCGTCCATCTCGTCTTGCAGCGTGTGGTAGGAGGGCACGAGGATGCGCTCGCGCATCTTGTACTCGGCGATGAGGTCCTCCCCGAGTACTTCGTGCACGCCGCTTCGCACGAGCTTGTCGAAGTCGGCTTGGGTGAGCACGATGTAGCTCGAGCCGACGCGGCGCATGCCCGACGCTCCGCGTGCGAGCGCGTGCGTGATGCAGTACGCCTCGTTCATGTAGCGGTTGCCCGAGGGGTCGAGCATGAGGAACCCGCCCTGGTTGAGGAACTTCATGTAGCCGGCGTAGAAGTCGAGCACGTCGTTGCTGCAGAACTCCGCGAGGTGCGGGGACACGTCCGTCGAGAGCACGGCGCCGGCCTCCCTGCAGAGGTTGATGCCGTCCCCGGTGTTCGTGGCCACGCCGTTGAGGTAGAAGTCCGAGGTGCCGAAGATCTCCTCCTGCATGCCCGGGTTGCCGCCGAAGCCGCCGGTGCAGACGAGCACGGCGCGCGCGTTCACCGTGACCGCGGTCCCGTCCTGCTTGGAGGCGGCGACGCCTGCGACTTCGCCCTCCTTGACGATGAGCGACTCGGCCTTGGTGTCGAGCAAAAGCGTCGCCCCTCCGGGGATGATGAACGTGTCCCAGAGCACCTGGAACTTCTCGGTCCCCTTCCCGTAGTCGTGCGCGATGCTCGTGCCGCTTGTCGCCTTCGGAGCCGAGAAGCCCTTCTGCCCCGTCTGCTCCCAATAGCTCTGCAGCCAGTCGATCATCTCCCCCGAATGCGAGAGCACGTTGTAGGTGAGGCTCGCGTCGGTCCTCCAATAGTAATAATCCATCATGGCCGAAAACACCTCGTCCACGGTCACATGGTTGCCCACCTGCTCGTCGAGCTTGCTGCCCACGGCGAGCGCGCCGGTCGCGCACGAGCCCTCGCCCGATATGCGGGCGGTCTTCTCGAGCACCACGACCGAAAGCCCCTCTTCGACGGCCTTGAGCGCGGCGGTCGTGCCGGCCGTGCCAGCGCCGACGATGCACAGGTCGGCGTCGTAAGACTCGCTCGCCTCCTTCTTCGGCGTCGCCTTGGCGAAGGGAGCGAAGCTCGCCCCGGCCTGCGAGAGAGCCTTCGCGCAGGCCGCCTGCACGGCCGCCGCGGTGAGCGTGGCCCCCGTCACCGTGTCCACGAACAGCGATTGCTGCTCGACGATGGCGCGCGGCATGCGTTCCACGGCAGGCTCGAAGAACCCGGGCGTGTCCGAGCAGGACAGCACGCGCACATCAAGGATGCTCGTTTCGTCGACGTCGACCTCCACCTGCACCGGCTCGATGACGGCGGGGCATCCGAAGCGCTCGCCTTCGATGGACCCCGCCTTCCATTTCCCGTACGCCTCGCCTGCGTAGGTGCCCGGCTTCATATGCTGCTCGACGGCCGAGGCGTCGAATCCCGGAAGGTCCTTGGGCGAGGCGCCCGCCTGCCCGACGGCGTCCGCGACCGCGCTCAGCACCGCCTGCGACGAGAGGGTGGCGCCGGACACCGCGTCCACGTCTATGGATTGGGATTCCACGATGGCGGCCGGCAGCACGTTCAGGGGCAGGTGGCTGATGTCTTCCGTCTCCCCGTGCTCGACGACCTTCACCTCCTCGATGCGGCTTTCCGAGAACGACACCTCCACGACGACGGGGCCGTGCTTGCCCTCGCCTTCGGCGGTGTACGTGCCCGGGTTGAAGCTTGCCGGGCCGGACGCGGCGCCGCCCGAGGGCGCGCCCGCGCAGCCCGAGAGCGCGAGCGCCCCTTGGGCGCCGAGCAGCCCGAGGCCGGCCAGACCGGCCACTCCCTGCACGAAGCCCCTCCTGCTCAGCTGCGGCCCCTCTTCGGCGCGTTTCGTGGGATCGTCCATGTCTCCTCCTTCTGTCGTCGGGACGGCTTCCCGGCCATTCTGCCGAAAACGGGGCCGCATGGTCTTCCCCTGCCGATGACGAGGGGCCCCGCTTTTCTCACCCCTTAGTGATGAATTTCGGCCAAGAGGGCTTCTCGGCTGGAAAAATCGCGTTTCGGCCCCCTTGGGGTGGCCGGGCTCTTCTGGTAAGGTGCGGAAAGGGAGAAAGAGGGGCGATGAGAGGCTTGTCCGGCAGGGCCATAGCGCGCATGCTCGTAGGCGAAGGCGTTCCGCATGGCGGGCGGACGACGTTCGCCACGGTCGCGGGCCTGGCGTTCTACTGGCAGTTCTACCGTTGGGCGAACATCAGGAACATAGTGGCGGGCGGAGGGGCAGGGGACGGCGACCTTCTTCCCCTGGCGTTCTACGGAGCGGTGCTCGCCATCGCCCTTGCCCTGCTCTCGGCGAAGAGCCTGCCGGCGCGCCTGGTCTCGTCGCGTCTCGCGCTCGTCGCGGGATCGGTTGCCTCCGTGGCTTTGGCGGGGGCGTGGGCCGGCTCGCTTGCGCTGAACGAGGGCTTCGCCGCCCTTGCGACGGCCTCTTTCGCGCTGGCCGCCTGTTCCTTCTCGGTGCTGACGCTGGCCTGGGCCCGGCGCTGCCGCATGGAGGCCCGCGCCGACGCGAAGCGCGCGGTGCTCCTCGTGTGCCTCTCGTCCCTTGCCTCTTTCGCGCTGGCCTCCGTCAACTCGCTGGCGGCGAACGACCATGCGCTGCTTGCCGTGGCTGCTCCGGCCGCATCGGCCCTCTGCCTCCTTCCGGGCGACGGGCGCGCCGAGCGGAAGGCGGTTTCGCGCGGGGAGCCGCCCGCGGCCCTTGCGTCCCGCCCCGTCGTCGCCGTGCTGGTGTCGCTTCTCGTCCTCATCGTGTGCATGAAGGGGGTGAGCGATGCGTTCTACGCGACCGAATCGGACGCCATGCTCTACCTCAAGCATTTCATCACGGTGGTGGAGCTGGCGGCGATCGTCTTCGCCTGCCTGTTCGCAACGGATATGGGCCGGTTCGCCTTCGCGGGTTGGGTGGTGCTTGTGGGCGGTGTGCTCTCGGGGCTGTCGCTGCTGTTCTTCCCAGGGGAGCCTTCCGCGGCGTTCCAGTTCGGCCTGGGGACGGTGACCGCCGGCAGGACGTGCTTGGAGCTGTTCGTGTTCATTCTGGCGACCTGCCTGAGCGCCCGCGACGAGCTGCGCTCGACGCTGATGCTTTTGGTGGTTCCCGAGACGGCGGGGTGCCTGATAGGGTACGGGGCGCTTCCCTTCGCACTGCGCTCGGCGGGGGTGGCGGGCGGCGAATGGTTCGGCGCGCTGTCGCTTGGAGCGTGCGCGGTCACGGTGGTGTCCACGCTCCTGTCCATGAGCTTCCTTGCCCTCAAGGGGCTTGAGGGGCCGGCAGCCGCGGTCCTTCCCGCCGAGGCGCCGGAGGACGACTCCCGCCGCTTCGACGAGGTCGCGCGCCGATTCTCGCTCACGAAGCGCGAGGGGGAGACGGCGTATTTGTTCTACCGGGGCTACAGCGCCAAGCGCATCGCCGATCTGCATTACGTGTCGCTGAACACGACGCAGAGCCACTTGCGCAGCGTCTATCGCAAGATGGGGGTGCACAACCGCCAGCAGCTCATCGACCTTGTGGAGGCGGAACTGGAATCCGGTCCGGGCCGGGTGTGACGCCTGCCGCCGCGCCTCGTGCCGGGGGCTTGAGTGTGGTAGGATGCTAGGATTGTTTCCCCAGGCGATCTTAGGTTAGGAGCGCGCAGTGCCGTACAAGGTGGACGAAGAGGTTTCCGAAGGGCCAGTGGCCCGCGCCGAGGACGACGCGTTCTCGCACGGCTCGCTCGGGCGGCTCTCTCCCACCTGGTGGGAACCGGAGGAGGGCCAGCCCGCGCCGGAGCCGTGGCTTGACGCGGAGGAGGCGCTCGACCGCTTCCTCGCGTGGACGTCCGCGCGCGGGATGGAGCTGTGGCCCCACCAGGAGGAGGCCCTCATGGCCCTCATGATGGGCGACCACGTGATCCTGGGCACGCCCACCGGCTCGGGCAAGTCCATCGTGGCGCTGGGCCTGTGCTTCATGGCCATGGCCACAGGAAGGCGCTCGTATTACACCGCGCCCATCAAGGCGCTGGTCAGCGAGAAGTTCTTCGACCTTGTGGAGGTGCTCGGGCGCGAGAACGTGGGCATGGTCACAGGCGACGCGCACATCAACGCGGGCGCGCCGGTGGTGTGCTGCACGGCCGAGATCCTCGCGAACCAGGCGCTGCGCGAGGGCGAGGACGCCGACGTGGGATGCGTGGCCATGGACGAGTTCCACTACTTCGGCGACTACGACCGAGGCTGGGCGTGGCAGGTGCCGCTGCTCGCGCTGCCGAAGGCGCGGTTTCTGCTCATGAGCGCCACGCTTGGCGACATGGGCGCCGTCTCGGAGCTGCTCAGGCGGCGCACGGGCGCGGACGTGGACGTGGTCGCCGACGCGCCGCGGCCGGTGCCCCTGTCCTACGAGTACGCCGAGACGCCGCTTGAGGCCACGGTGGAGCTTGCCCTGCGCAAGGGCGAGGCGCCGCTGTACCTCGTGCACTTCTCGCAGGACGCGGCGCTGGCCTCCGCGCAGGCGCTCTCGAGCTTCGGCGTGGCGTCGAAGGAGCAGCGCGAGCAGGTGAAGGAGGCGGTCAAGGGCACGCGCTTCACCACGGCGTTCGGCAAGACGCTCAAGCGGCTTTTGCAAAGCGGCGTGGGCGTGCACCATGCGGGGATGCTGCCGCGCTACCGTCTTTTGGTGGAGAAGCTGGCCCAGCAGGGGCTTCTGCCCGTCATCTGCGGCACGGACACGCTCGGCGTGGGCATCAACGTGCCCATCCGCACCGTGGTGCTCACGGCGCTCACCAAGTTCGACGGGCGCAAGATGCGCCGGCTGCGCGCCCGCGAGTTCCACCAGATCGTGGGCAGGGCGGGCCGGGCGGGCTTCGACACCGAGGGGCTGGCCATCGCGCTTGCTCCCGAGCATGACATAGAGAACGCCAAGCTTGCGGCCAAAGCGGGGGGCGATCCGAAGAAGCTGCGCAAGATCAAGAAGAAGCAGCCGCCGGAGGGGTTCGTCACCTGGAACGAGAAGGCCTTCCAGCGCCTCATCGAGGCTCCGCCCGAGACGCTCAAGCCGCGCATGCGCGTCACGCACTCCCTGGTGCTCGCCGAGGTGGCGCAAGGCGGCGACGCCTACGCGCGCGTGCTCGAGCTGATCGAGGAGTCGCTGCAGACCGACGAGGAGAAGGCCGCGCTGCGCGTGCGCGCCGACGAGGTGTTCCAAACGCTGCTCGACGCGGGCGTGGTGGAGCGCACGGAGGGCGAGGACGGCGCGGCGTCGTACGCCACCACGGTGGACGTGCCGGAGGATTTCGCGCTCGACCAGCCGCTTTCGCCGTTTTTGCTGGCGGCGCTCGATATGCTCGACCCTGAGGACGAGGGCTACGCCTTGGACGTGATCTCGCTTGCGGAGGCCACGCTGGAGGATCCGCGCCAAGTGCTGCGCGCGCAGGAACGCGCCGCGCGCGAGAGGGCCGTCGCCGAGATGAAGGCCGACGGGGTGGACTACGAGGAGCGGATGGAGCGCTTGGCCGACATCACCTACCCACGGCCTTTGGAGAGCGAGCTGGCTGCCGCGTTCGAGCGCTACTGCGAGAGCGTGCCGTGGGCGCGCGACTTCGAGCTGTCGCCGAAGTCGGTGGTGCGCGACATGGTGGAGACGGCGTCGGACTTCAAGACCTACGTGCAGCGCTACAAGATAGCGCGCTCGGAGGGCACGCTATTGCGCTACCTGGCCGACGCCTACCGCGTGCTGGACCGCACGGTGCCAGCGGCAAGGCGCGACGAGCGGCTGGAGGACATCGTGTCGTGGCTTGGGTTTTTGGTGCGCTCGGTGGACTCGAGCCTGGTGGATGCGTGGGAGAACGCCGGCGCGCCCGCGGATGCCGCCCCGCCCGCGACCGCCGACGCCGTGGTGGCCGACCGCCGCGGCGTGTCGGTGCTGGTGCGCAACGCTCTGTTCGCGCGCGTGCGCCTGGCCTCGCAGGGCCGTGCGGAGGAGCTGGGGCGGCTCGACCAGGACGCAGGCTTCGGCGAGCTCCGTTGGCGCCGCGCGCTCGATGCGTACTACGAGGCGCACGAGGCGGTGCTCATCGACGCCGACGCACGCTCGGCGGCCTATCTGGACATCGACGAGTCCGACGAGCGCGCCGAGCACGTGTGGCGCGTTCGTCAGATCTTCAGCGACCCGGAGGGCGACCACGACTTCGCCATCGTCGCCGACGTTGACCTCGACGCCACCCAGGAGGAGGGCGAGGCCGTGTTCAAAAACCTCCGCGCAGGGTTTTTCGAGGAGCTGTAGGGAAGGGGGCTGAGCGGGCGCCTGCTCGGCCCTCTGCTCGGGGTCCCCTGGCTCCTCCCGTCAAGCTTCCGGATCTGAATACGACTCGCGACGATTTGTCAAGGACGTTCTTGGCTGGCTTCAACAAAAAGTTGAACCCCTTGTGTTTCGTTTCTTTGTCGCCGTCTTTTTGCCATACTGTTTTGTTCGAGTGTCGCCTTGCTCGAACGTTTCTCGGGCAAGGCGGCGCATTGCTGTCAGAGTCGGGCGCGTCCGCCGGCTTCGGTGCCGGCCGGAGGCGCGCCCTGTGCGATCGGAGGATGCGGATGGGCGAACCGGGGAAGGCGCGTCGCTTCGCGGCGCGCTTGGCCGCGCTGCTTGCGGCTGCTTTGCTTGCGACGGCGCTGGCCGGATGCGCGGGCGGCGGGGGAACCGAGGCGGGCGAGGGGACGCTGCGCGTGGGCGTGCGCAGCGACATCGTGGGCTTCGGCTTCTACAACGAGGGCACCGGGAAGTACTACGGGCTTGAGATCGACATTGCCGAGGAGCTGGCCGAGCGAATGGGCTACGCCGACGTGGAGCTGGTCACCGTGACGCCTGACTCCCGCAAGGACGCGCTGCTCAACGGTGAGGTCGACTGCCTGGTGGCGTGCTATTCCGTCTCAAGCTCCCGCGAGGAGAACTTCGACTTCTCGCCCGCTTACTACACCGACGCGTCGGTGATCATGGTGGAGGACAGCTCGCTTATCACGGACGTCTCCCAGCTGGCCGGCAGGACCATCGGCATCATGTCGGGTTCCAACGCCGGCCCCACGCTGGCCATCAAGCTCAACGAGCTGGGCGTCATCGGGGAGAACGTGATAGAGAACACCGACGAGGGCACGCAGTACGAGGGCGTCTACGTGAAGAAGATCCCCTCCTACAAGGAGCTTTCCGACGCGCTGGAGGCGGGTGCGGTCGACGCGGCCTGCATGGACGCCAGCATCACCCAGACCTACCTCGACGAGCTGCGCTCCATCCTGCCCACCGAGATAGCCGAGCAGAGCTACGGCGTGGCCACGCAGAAGGGCTCGGAGCTGAGCGGGCGCGTGGCTGAAACCGTGCAGGGGATGCTCGACGACGGCACGATTGCCGCGCTGATCGACAAGTGGGATTAAGGGGGAGGGTGAGACAATGTCCGGCAAACTGAAGGCGAAGATAGGCGTTTTGGTGGCCGTGGCCCTGGCCAGCCTCGCGTGCATGGGGGCGCTTCTGTACACGATGCAAAGCGACCTGCAGCTGGAGAGCTGCACCTACGACATGCGCCAGGAGCTGGAGGAGCTGAGCGGTCTGCTCGAGGCGGCGAACGCTGAGCAGGAGCAGGTTGTTTCCACCTACGACGCCGTCTACCAGTCCAAGGCCGACAGCGTGGCCTTCATGGCGAACAACAACACGGGCTTCGAGGCCACCGACGCCAAGATGCAGGAGTACAAGAACCTGCTCGGCGTGGACAACGTGATGGTGGTGGGCCGGGACGGCGGCCTTGTCGCCCAGGCCCAGGACACGCAGGCCGACTTCTCCCTGGCGCGCTACAACCAGCTGCGCACGGTGTTCGAGAACGGCGAGCCGTCGGCGGCCATGGAGGTGGAGCTGCCCGACGAGGGACGCTGGTTCCGCTACTACGCGGCGCAGATAGACGACAGCACCATGGCGGTGGTCGAGCAGAACCCCGAGGAGCTTTACTGCCTCATCGACGAGACAAGCTCCAAGGCGAGCGTGCTCGGCAACATCGGCGTGGGCGAGCACGGCTATGTGTTCGCGGTGTCCGCCAAGACCTACGAGATAGAGCACCATCCCAGCGACCTGCTGACCGGCGCCGACGCCATTGACGCCGGCATTGAGGTGAAGAACCTGGAGGATGGCTTCTTCGGCTGGATGGACCTGGACGGCGAGCGTCTGTACTGCGGCGTCTCCAAGATCGGCGACACCTACTACGTGGCGGCCGTCCCCGAAAGCGACATGGTGTCCTCGCGCGTCATGACGGTGGGGGTCATCCTGTTCGTGTTCTTCGCGGTGCTGGCGGTGGTCATCATGTACGGCGTCTTCGTCATGCGCGAGGACGAGCGCAGCGGGCATGTCGAGGAGGACTACGCCAACCTGGGGCCCGTGCGCTTCAACAAAGCCGTGGGCAAGAAGGCCGCCGTGCTGTCGTTCATGGGCTTTCTGGCCGTGGTCCTCATCTCCTTCTACATGCAGACGCTGTTCGCGCTTTCCAGCGAGTCCACAAGCGGCGGGGAGCGAGCGGCCGACATGGAGGCGACCATCGCGCGCTACAACGAGCAGGCCGACGAGCTGACCGCCCAGTACGGCGAGCGCTATCTGAGCAAAGCCCAGGTGGCCGCCTATATCTTGGAGCAGAACCCGGCGCTGGCCACCCGCGAGAAGATGCAGGAGCTGGCCGACGTGCTGCAGATCCAGTACGTGTTCGACTTCAACGCGGCCGGCGAGGTGGTGGCCACGAACTCGCCCTACGCCAACTTCACGCTGAGCGAGGACCCGGCCGACCAGTCCTACGAGTTCCGCAAGCTTCTGCAGGGCGTCGACCACCTGGTGCAGGAGCCCCAGGCCGACGAGGTGTCCGGCGAGCTGCGCCAGTACATAGGCGCAACCATCTACGGCGACGACGGCGCCGTAGAGGGCTTCGTGCAGCTGGGCATCCGCCCCGAGCGCTTGGAGAACATGCTGGCCAACGTGCGGCTCGACAGCATCTTGGACGGCGTGAAGGTGGGTCAGAACGGCTTCGCCTTCGCCGTGAGCAAGGAGGACGGCACGTTTTCCTACTATCCCGACAGCCGCCTTGCAGGCAAGTCCGCTGTGGAGTTCGGCATGGAGGAGGGCCAGCTCAAGGGCGGCTACTCCGATTACCTGACCATCGACGGGGAGCGCTACTTCGCCACCTCGCTTGAGACCGACCAGCACTACGTCTACATCGCCGAACCCGAGGCCGACCTCATGACCGAGCGCGGCCCCATGGCCATGGCGGTGGGGGCGCTGAGCCTTCTGTGCCAGGTGGTCATCTTCCTGCTGGTGTCCTTCGAGGTCCGTCCGTCCCGCAAGCGCCCCGCAGCGGCGGGCGCGACCGGTGGCGAGGGCGACGCCGACGAGCGCATGTTCGAGGTGACCATGCCAAGCGGCCGGCGCGCCAAGACCGAGTCGGCGGCGAGCCGCTGGCTCAACCGCTCGCTCGCATGGGACGAGAAGACCGCCGAGCAGAAGACGCTCACCGTGGTGCGCTGGCTGGTGGCCGTGTTCGCTATCGCGGTGTGCGTGGCGGTGCTGCTGCAGGACCGGCTGTTCGAGAAGAACTCCATCTTCGCCTACATCCTGGGCGGGAGCTGGGAGCGCGGGCTGAACATCTTCGCCATCACGGCCAGCGCCATGACCGCCTGCGTGGCCCTCACGCTGGTGATGGTGGCCCAGCAGCTTCTGAAGCTGCTCTCCAGCGTGTTCGGGGCGCGCGGCGAGACGGTGTGCCGCATGCTCGCGAGCTTCATCAAGTACGCGGCGGTCATCGCCATCCTGTACTACTGCCTGGCGCTGGTGGGCGTTGACACCACCACGCTTTTGGCCTCCGCCGGCATCCTGTCCATCGCCATCAGCTTCGGCGCCAAAGAGCTTGTGTCCGACATCATTAGCGGGCTGTTCATCATCTTCGAGGGCGAGTTCCGCGTGGGCGACATCATCTCGGTGGGTTCCAAGAGCGGCACCGTGGTGGAGATAGGCGTGCGCACGACCAAGATAGAGGACGGGTCGAAAAACGTCATCGTCATCCGCAACTCGGAGGTGAGCGACGTGGTGAACATGACCAAGAAATCCTCGTTCGCCAGCTGCGATGTGGGCATAGAGTACGGCGAGTCGCTGGAGCGCGTGGAGAGCATCCTGGAGAAGGAGTTCCCCAACATTCGCCGTCGCCTGCCCGCCATCGAGGACGGCCCGTTCTACAAGGGCATCGTGGCCCTGGCCGACAACAGCGTGAACATCCGCATCATCGCCCAGTGCGCCGAGGGCGACCGCGGCCAGCTGGAGCGCGATTTGCGCCGCGAGATGAAGCTGATCTTCGACGAGTACGACATCTCCATCCCGTTCCCGCAGGTGGTGGTGAACCAGCCCAAGGAATACCAGGAGGCCACGCTCATGGAGCAGCTGCGTGCGGACCGCTTCAACACGCAGCAGAAGGAGGCGACGAAGAACTTCGGCGAAGACGAGGGCGAGCGCCGTTAGCGCGGGTTCGCCGACCCCTTCCGTCGAGCGCCCGGCCGGCATCCGCCGCGCCGGGCGCCCTCGTCTTCGGCGTCCGGCGCGCCTGCGTGCGCCTTGCGCGCCGTCGGCGGCGCGCTTTCGTTGCTTCCCTGTTAACGAACGGGTCCTTGCGGCTAGGCTGCGGTATCATGGGAGGCGAGCTTTTGCAAAGAGGGAATACGGGCGAACGCGAAAGGAACCCCATGACGAAGATCCAAATGACCACGCCTTTGGTGGAGATGGACGGCGACGAGATGACGC
>NZ_CBDTNW010000163.1:0-7006 GCF_965361815.1 Rubneribacter sp. | reverse complement strand
GAACTCGTTGGCGCGATCGACGGCGTACGCTTCGAACAGCATCGGCCAGAACTCGGCCAGCGCCGTGGGCGTGGGGAAGCCGAAGTTGTTCACCGGCTCGCCCGCCTCATCGCAGGTGAACAGCTTGCCCGTGCAGGCGTCTTTGCCCATGCGCATCCAGCCTGTTTCAAACCGGCGATAGGTGCCCCATCGGTCGGGTTCGATCTCCTTGGCGTTGATCCAGCCGTTTTCCTGATAGTAATCGGAAAACTCCTGCCACGACTTCCACGTTACCTTGGGATTGGCGGCGCTGTTGGTCGCAAACCACTCGTCCATGCGATCATCGCAGTATTCCGGGGCCGGCTGCGTTGCATCGACGAGCGAATTCCACGTGCCGTTCGGCCCGCCTACCGCATCGAAGATCAGGCGGCTGATATCGTGGTCGAACTTGGTGTCGCTTGGCGGCTCCACGCAGCGCACCGTTGCCCCAATGCCGCCGGAAGCGCCTTGCGACACGCGGATGTTGTTGATCTCCAGCCAATGCTGGCACGGCAGCAAGATGTCGGCCATCTCGGTGCCGGGATGGTGGAACATGTTGATGTCCACCCAGAAGTCGAGCTTCGACATGCCCTCCCACGCCAGGTTGGCGTTGGACATGTTCATAAACGAGCCAGACTCGTTGATGCCACCTTTCAGCGGGTACGGGTTGCCATCGATGCACGCTTCCCAGATTGTTGTGGCGTCGGCCCATTCGTTGTAGTACGCCGTAAGCGGGAACTCCTCGGCGCCCACCATGTTGGAGAGCGTCTCTATTTTGTCCGGCAGATTGGTTGGATCGGGTTCCACGCCTTCAACGGGAATCACGCCCAAAGCAACAAGCTGGGCCTTCACTTCCTGCGGCATGTTGGAACCGGGCACCGACGTGGCCTGCTCGTCCAGGGGAGAGCGCGTGAGGCCGCGGTTGCCGGCGGGGCCGTCCAAGTTGCCTGTCATGTACATGAGGTGGATGACCGAGCGCACCGTCTGCGTGCAGTTGCCAATCTGGTCGGGCGCAAGGTTCAGGTGGATGCCGCCGTTGCCGTAGGTTTGCCCTTCGGGGCGCGTCGCCCACGCAAGGCACGCCTCCTCCACGAGCGTCGGATCCAGCCCGGTGATCTCCTGGCACCACTCGGACGTGCAGTCGGCCACCGATTCCTCCAGATAGGCCCACACCGGTTTGGCCGTGTGCTTCGTGCCGTCGAGCAGCGTCACCTCGTGCGACTCGCGCATGTCCAGGTCGATGCCCGCGTCGATCAGCTCGTCGTACGAAAGAGGCGGCAGATAGCCCTCTTGGGACGTGCCCTCGTACACCACGTCCATCTGGTCGCGTGTGGGCGCCACGTGGTTGCAGCCTTCCCACTGGGTGGTGTCGACATCCCAAAACACCAGGCCACCCGCACCGTCGTTGGCCAGCTTGTTCCACGCGTAGAACTTGCGGGGGCTGCCGCCTTCCACCACGTCGGACTCTTTGAGCAGGCGCGTTTTCAGCTTCGTGCCCGCAATGTCCGCCGGAGGCGCGGGAGAGTCCGCCGTCGAACCCGCCATAGGCGACGACAACTCGAAGTAGCGCCCGCCCGTAGGCTCCATGTCCTCCACCACGAGGAAGCTCGCGTTGGTCCAGCGCTTCACGAACTCCCAATCCACCAAGTCGTGCTTGATAATGATGTGCTGCCAGCACAAAGCCAGCGCGCCGTCGGAGCCGGGACGCAGGTTCAGCCAGTAATCGGCCTCCTTGCCCGAACCGGAAAGCCGCGGATCGATGCAGATGTGCACGTCGGCCTCGGTCATCTTGTCCACGAGGTTGCGGCAGCTGTCGTCGTAGTTGGAGTTCTCGGGCGCGGTGCCCCACTGCACGTACACGCGCGGCCCGTCGCGCAGAGCCATCCATGGCGCGCCGTCCACCGAGCTGATCCAACCCATCAAACGCCGCGGCCCTTTGCAGATCTCCGAGGCCAGATGCGCGTTGGGCGTGTCGAACAGCCATTTGTAGAAGCAATACGGCGCGTACACCCACTGGCGCGACGTGCCGCACATGTTGAAGATGGCCTGCCCGCCGTAGCGCTCCATGATCTCGTTGAACTTTTCCCCAATGGTCTGCATGGCCTCGTCCCACGAGATGCGCACCCAGCCCGGGTCCTCGCCCTTGGGGTTCGTGCGCTTCATGGGGTGGTAGATACGGTCGGGGTGGTACGCCGCTTGGATGGACGACTGCGACTTGCCGCAGCAGTTTCCGCTCGACTGGAACGACGACTGGTCGCCCTCCACCTTCACGGCGCGCCCGTCCTGGACCGTCACCCACACGCCGCACTCCATCTTGCCGCAGCCGCGGCAGCACGTGCGCACGCGCTTAACCTCGCCGCCGCGCGCGGCGGCTCCGGCGTCTTGCGCAAGCGCCCTGTTCGGCGCGACGGCGGATGCGCACGCAAGCGCCGCACCCGTTGCAGCCGACAGCTTTGAAAACGCGCGGCGCGTCAGATTGAGCCTGCCCATGCTTCCTCCTCCTATCCTGCTCTCGTCCTTTCGGGGAGCGGCGCAACCGCCCCCTCTCCTGCCGCCCAGTCTGCCCAAAACGCAAGGGCGACGCATCATGCGTTTTGTCGAAAAAGCCGCCGCACAGGATGGCGGAAGCATCATGCGTTTACCATGATTTTTGAAAAAGTCCTGATGAGGTGCTTTTATTAGTAAAATACATAAATACTTAGCCTCCCTCTGTCAACTTACGAGCGTGCTATCATCCTTTCATGGGGTCATCAAACCGGGGAGGAAAACGAGCATGGGGCAGGAACGCAAGCCTTTTGCCATAGCGCGCGAGCGTATGCGCGGCCTGTCGTGGAAGAACTTCTTCGGCCTGCGCACCATCGGCTTCGCCCTTGCCCGCAGCTGGGTCTATCTCATGTTCTTGGGAGCCGCCGTCAGCTTCGTCACCTGGGACGGCCAACCCGTGCCCGGCATCATATTCAACGGATCGACCATCGCCTTGTGCGCCACGCTGTTCACCAGCGCGTTTCTTGGGGAACGGCTTGAAACGCTTATGAAAGGATGGGCGTGGCGACTGTCCGGGCCGGCGCTTACCGCCGTTGGCACGCTGCTCGTTGCCTCGATGACGCTGCCCGACGCGCCGCAGGCGCTGCTGGGAGCCTTGGGGGCGCTGTGCACCGGAGTGGGGTCGGGCCTGATAGACCTCGGATACGGCGAGGTGTACCGCAACGTGGACCCGCAGAAGACCGCATTCGAGGCGCCGTTTGCCTTTTTCCTTGCCGCTCTGCTGTTTCCGCTGGTCATGTCCTTGCCGTCGGTAGCGGCATGCATAGTGGCATCATGTTTGCCCCTCGCATCGGGCTACATCTTGTTCGTGCGCTTGAAAGCGTGGTCGCCGCGTCTTGCCGCAGCCGTGCGACCGGTGGGCATTCGCCTGGGAAGGTTCTCGTGGAAGATCGGCGTGTGCGCCTGCCTGATCGGGTTGGCCGACGGCGTGGTGCGCGCAGTGTTCATCGCAGCGAACGAGGCGCCCGTGGAGCGCTTCTACCTCTATCCTCTTGTCTGGGCCAGCATTCTCACCATGGGCATCATCTACGGCTGCGTGCTGTTCTCTCGCGAGATAGGATTGCGGCAGGTGTACAAGTCGGTGATGCTGGTCATGGCCGTGTTCTTCATGCTATTACCCGTGTTCACCGGGCTGTCGGACGTCGAGAGCAGCATTGCGCTGGCAGGCTACGGCACGTTCAACGTGCTCATCTGGGTGCTGTTGGCCGACATCTCGTTCAACTTCCGGTTCTCGTCCATCACGGTGTTCGGCATTGGCTGGGGCATGATCACGCTCGGCGTGCTGCTGGGTTCGATGGCGGGCCAGGCTATCTGCCTGCTGGCCCCGTTCGCGCCGCAGACGCTGTCGCTTGTCGCGCTTCTGGCGACGCTTGCCATCCTGGTGTCGTACATGTTCGTGTTCCGCGAAAGCGACCTCATCGCGCTCACGAAGCCCGACGACGCGCAAGGCGACGCGCAGAACGATGCGCAGGAGGGGGAGCCGCGCAAACGACGCTTTCACGACCGTTGCCAGGACGTGGCCGTCGAATATCGGCTCTCGCCCAAAGAAACCGAGATCATGATCTTGTTTGCGAAGGGCCGCTCAAGCGCGCGCATTCAGGAGGAGCTCTATCTGTCGCGCGGCACCGTGACCACCCATCTGCGCCACATCTACCAGAAGATGGACGTGCACAGCAAGCAGGAGTTCCTCGACGTCATCGAAGGCCGCAGAGGCTGACGCCAGCAGAAGCGACGCGTTGGCCCTCACGCCCTAACCAGGGCCAGCACGTCGCGCGGTGCGAGAGCCGCAACGGGCGACCTGCGCAGAAGATCCTTGTCGGAAGTGACCAGAAGATCGGCTTTCGCGCGTTCGGCGGCAGCAAGAACGAGGTTGTCCTCGAAATCCGGATGAACGGCGCGGTATTTCACTGCGAGCCAGAAATCGGATTGATCAACAGGCACAAGCGCGGCGATGTCTCCCATCGAGCGGATGCAGCCCCAGGCGTACTCGCTGATGGCAGCCGCAGCGGCGGGGGTGATTTCGCGGCCGTCCTCGCGCAACCTGCGCTTCTCCCCCCACTCCAACACATAGTGCAGGTCCTTCACCGATGAGGCGGCGTACAGAAGCGTCGCCTCCTGCTCTGTTGCCCAGCTGACAAGCTCCATGGCCTCGCGCCGCCCCGGCCGATCGCCGGCGAACAGATCAAGCCACACATTGGTGTCGAGCAGCAACTTCGAAGGCGCCGCCGTCATAAGAGCCCCTTCTCTTCCCAATGCCCCAGCAGGGCTTGACTGCGCAGCTCCTTGTAGGGAAGATGCGCAACGGGGTTGTTTGTCGAAGGCCCGACGACGGCCTCAAGCTGCTCCCGCAATTCGTTCATACGCCGAAGCGCCGCCTTCTTTGACGCGATGCGCGTTTCCCGCCCTGGGTCATGTTCGCCTTCCATCTGCTGCAGCAAGCTGCGCACAACCTGCGGCTCATGGGCGTGCGCCGCCGCAAACGCCCAAATGGTGCGAACCGTCTGCGTGGGCGAATAGCCGGCTTCAAGCAGCACAGCATCACCTCGCTCCTTCGTGCGCGCATCAATGCGCACATTCATCTGCATCGCTGCCATGCACGCCTCCTCATCCTCAGCAAGATAATACTATCAGTATAGCATATTCTATAAAGCGCGATAGCTTCTATGCAAGAGAGGCACCCCGAACGGAAGCAGAAGGCACGCGAGAGCCTCAAGCCCCCGAGCGGAAGCGGCGCGCACAAACGCAGAAGCGCTCCGAGCGGAAGCAGCCTTCCCGTTTGCAAGGGGGATTGGGGAGGGAAAGGCCGCACCCGCTCGGAGCGCTTGGGAGATGCATCCGCAGGAGGACGGGCGCACCCGTTCGGCTCCCGCGGATGCGAGGGGGTGAATGCTAGTAGAACATGAACACGGAAAGGCCCAGCTCGTAGAAGACCACGCGGAGCGCGACCGCCCCTGCGAGGGCGCATGCCACGGCGACGGCGCCCCAGAGCCTCCAGTTGCCGGTCTTGCGGCCCATGAGGGCGGCGACCAGCGGGGCCAGGCCGCCGACCGCCACGGCGCCCGCCCAGAGCAGCGGCGCCTGGGCGGCCACGGCGGCCGCGGCGTCGGCCATGCCGGCCGTGGGGCGCGTGGGGTCGAAGTAGAAGCCCACCTCGGCGAAGGAGCCCGCGCTCGCCTGCAGGGAGATGGCGAAGGCCACGGCGGCCGCGGCCGCGAGGGCGGTGCCGGCGAGGGCCGGCAGGCCTGCGGGGGCGACGCCCGGCCCCTCCGGCGGCGTCCCGGCAGGGAGGCCGCGGGCCGCCGCGGGGAGGGGTGGGCGCTAGTAGAACATGAACACGGAAAGGCCCAGCTCATAGAAGACGACGCGGAGAGCGACCGCCCCTGCGAGGACGCATGCTACGGCTACGGCGCCCCAGAGCCTCCAGTCGCCGGACCTCCTGCCCATGAAGGCCGCAACCAGCGGGAGGGCGCCGCCGACGAGCACCGCGCCCGCCCAGAGCAGCGGCGCCTGGGCCGCGACCGCGCTGGCGGCGTCGGCCATGCCGGCCGTGGGGTGGGTGGGGTCGAAGTAGAAGCCCACCTCGGCGAAGGCTCCTGCGGACGCCTGCAGGGAGGCGGCGAAGGCCACGGCGGCCACGGCTCCGAGGGCGGCGCCCGCGAGGGCCGGCAGGCCCGCCGGCGCGACGTCGTCGCCTGCGAGCGCCATGATAAGCGCCATCGTGCACGGCCCGAGCGCGCAGGCGTTGCCGAGGACGTAGAGGACCCAGAGCACCGAGTCCCAAGCAGGGCGTGCCGCCATGGTGTAGGAGTGGGCCATGACAGCTACCAAGATCACACAGATGGCAACGGAGAGCCAGCAGAGCCATTTGGGGACGGTGGTACCATCTTCGCTTCTACGCATCGCTATCAGGTAGGCGACGGCCACCGCCGCCAGCGCTACGATGGCTATCAGCTCCTGGGTGATGCCGGAGGTCAGGTGCCCGAAGCCGTTGAAGACCCTCTCCCAGTGCTCCAGGTGGAAGAACACCGCCACCCCGCCCGCGGCCAGAAGAACCGCCGACGCGATCCAAGCCGGAACCTGGGACCTCTTCGCGTGCCCGCCGGCGGCGAGCAGAGCCTGCGTCCCGAACAGCCCCGCCGACCACGCCACCAGCGCGGTGAACAGTATCAGAGGCCATTGCAGCTCCATGTCACTCCCCTCCTTTCCAGGACTTGCCCCGCAGGATGTAGCGGAACGCCGGCTCGTTCCCGACGTCGGGCAGGCGGTGCACGTCGGCGTCGGAGAAGCCGTTGGCGTACTCGCCTAACTTGACGCGCCCGGAGGCCACGTCTTCGTAGGTTTTGCCATCTAAGTGGAGCCAGTCGGCAGGAGCCTCAAAAGACTCAATACCTTGCTCTAAGTCCCCGAACCACCTCGCCCGGCCTCCGCACTGGGCGACGCACTG
>NZ_CBDTNW010000162.1:0-6701 GCF_965361815.1 Rubneribacter sp. | reverse complement strand
CAGACGTAAGATTTCAAGGACGCTTCGTCCGCGCAACGTGATGGCAGCGTCCCGGGTATGGCTCTTCATCGGACGCGCAATGCGCAGAGGAGGACGCGCGCCGGCCCCTACAATCGGCGCCTGTCCGATTCCGACGAAAGGAGCCCCACCCCATGAAAAGCCTCGAGAAGCGGCGCAACCGCACCATCGCCCGGACGCACAACCGGCGCACGGTCATGCGCGCGCCCCACATCGACAAGACGGCCATCAGCCCCTACGACGACTACTGCGACGGCTACGGCATGCCCGGCGCCTACGGCAACGGCTACGTGTCGGTGCTCAAGGTGTCGGCCGGCACCGTCCAGAAAACGAGCGACGCGCTCATAGACGGCATCGTCACCTACGACAAGGCCGAAACGGCCGACGCCTACATCGGGCAGATCAACATGCTCACGGCCTCGTCGTTTTGCGGCATGGCCGGCCAGGTGTGGGGCTACGACCTCGCCCGCCACGACGCGATAGCCTCCAACACGGGCAAGCCGCTGTTCACGGAAAAGCAGTTCGACGGCAGCGAGCTTGAGGTGTTCGACGCCCAGCCTCTGCTCGACGCCGGCGTGGAGTTGTTCGGCACCGCCGAGAACCGCCGCTTCCATCCCCTGCCCGGCGCGCACGTCATCTGCGCGAACAAGGGCGTGACGGCCTACCGCCCGAAGGAGGACCGCCCGCTTCGCGCAGACGCGGGCGAAGCCTACGGCGTGTGGTCGTTCATCGCCATCTCGCTGTCCGCGGACCGCGACTTCGCCGCCGACCTGTTCATCGAGGACGCCGGCGTGTGGACGGAAAACGACAGCGAGGAGGACATGCTGGCCTACCTGGAGCGCCATCGCCGCGAGATCGTCTGGTCCGTCATCGAGTGCGGGCGCGATTCCAGCGTGCTGTTCGAGCGCACCTACGTGGCGTTCGCCCACCGCATGATGAGGCCGGGCGAGATAGGCGACGCCATCACCGTGGGGCCCTACGTCACCCTCGCGCGCGACGCCGTGCCCGCCACCGGCTTCGCATCTCTCAACAACCTGCAGCTGTCCGAGTGGCTTGAGCAGATGGACTTCGAGCCGCTCACGGACCTGCCGAGGTAGCGCGCCATGGCCGCCAACACAACGCCCGCCACAGGCGGCGCGCCCGCAAGCACGCCCGCCGGCGGCGCCGGCCCCAACCCTGCCGGCAACGCCGCGCCCGCCGCGCCTTCCGACGACGCCAAGAAAGTCGGGCTCATAGGCCTTGTGGGCATCGTTATCAGCGCCATGATCGGCGGGGGCATCTACAACCTCCCGCAGAACATGGCCGCCGACGCCTCCGCAGGCGCCATCATCATCGCCTGGGTGGTCACGGGCGTGGGCATCTGGTTCATCGCCAACACGTTCCGCATCCTCTCGGCCGCCCGGCCCGAACTCACCAACGGCCTGTACTCCTACGCCGAGAAAGGGTTCGGCAAGCTCATCGGCTTCTTCGTGGCCTACGGGTACTGGATCTGCAACTGCTTCGCGCTCGTGGCGTACGCCGTGCTGATCATGGCCACGCTCAACTACTTCGTGCCGGACTTCGCGGGCGGCAACAACGTGCCGTCCATCATCGGCGGGTCCGTCATCACATGGATCATGTACGCGCTCGCCCTGCGCGGCGCGAAGTCCACGAGCTTCTTGAACATCATCGGCACCATCGGCAAGCTGCTGCCTGTGCTCATCTTCATCGTGGCGGTGGCCACGGTGTTCAAGCTCTCGGTGTTTCTGGAGGGTTTTTGGGGCACAGGCGGCGGCGTGGATCTGTCCTTCAGCTTCGACAACGTCATGCCGCAGGTGGCGTCCACCATGCTGGTCACGCTCTGGCTGTTTTTGGGCATCGAGGGTGCTGTGGTGGTGTCGGGCAAGGCGAAGTCGCAGGCAGCCGTGCGCAAGGCCACGACCATCGGCTTTCTGGTCACGCTTGCGCTCTACATCGTTGTGTCGCTTCTGCCGCTCGGCGTGTACTCGCAGGCCGACATCGGCGCCATGGCCGACCCGTCCATGGCGGCCATCATGCTGGACAAGTTCGGCAGCTGGGGCGAGATCATGGTGAACGCCGGCGTCATCGTCTCGGTGCTGAGCTCGTGGCTCGTGTGGATGCTCATGCTGGGCGAGATGCCGCTGGCCGCCTCGAAAAGCGGCATCTTCCCCAAGGCGTTCGCCAAGGAGAACAAGCAGGGCTCGCCCTCCACGGCGCTTCTGTGGACGACCATCGTCATCCAGGCGGTCCTCATCGTCTCGTTCTTCATCGGCAGCAACGCCTGGACCACCATGATCAGCATCACCAGCGTCATGGCGCTGCCCTGCTACCTGTTCTGCACGTTGTTCCTGTTCAAGATCGCGTGCAAGAAGGACTACCCGGAGGGCATCTTCGCCAGTCGCGGCATGGCGGTGTTCACGGGCGCGGCGGGGTCGCTTTACGGGCTGTGGCTCGTCTACGCCGCCGGGTTGAACTACCTCATGGTGGCATGCATCGTCTACGCCGTGGGCTTGCCTTTGTACATCGTGGGCGTGCGGCAGCATAACCCGCAGGCGAAGCTGTTCGCCAAGACGTCGGACAAGGTCATCGTGGGCGTGGTGCTGGCCCTCGGCGTGGCCGGAGCCGTCTACTCCGTCATCACGTTCGGGCACGTGAAGCTCTAAGCGCCTCCCGTCTTTGCAGGTGCGCCGCGCGGCTCCGAGCGCGCGGCGTGCCCACCGGCCCGTCGGCGCGTCACGCGTCGGCGGGCCGATTCGCGTTCGCGAATTCCTTCAGCTGCTGCTTGCGCGCCGGATCCAGCTCCTTTTTGGGAATACCCCGCACCGCGCCTTCGAGCGCGTAGAGCATGTGCAGGCACGCGCCCGGATCGATGGTCCGCACCTTGAGCCACGCCCGCTCGGCTCCAAGCGCCACCAGATCCTCGGACGCCTCGACGCCCGCCTCCATCAGGCGCTCGGCCAGATGCGGACCGATGTTGGGCAAATCGGCGAGGTTCGCCATGGTCGTCCCCGTTCCGTCTGCTTCGTCGTTTCAGCCGATCGCTTGAACTTTCGCACGCAGACGCGCCAGGTCGTCGGCGTTGGGATGCGAGGCAGCCTCGTCGAAATTCTCTATGAGCTGGGCCATGCGCGCGGCCTGGGCCGGATTCTCCTCCGCTTGGCGCTCATAGCGGGTGCGCACGCTTTGAGGCATGCGCCCTTGGCACATGAACGAACCCGCGATCCGCGCCGAAGCAGGCAGATGGGCGGCCGCACGCGCAGCCACGCCCGCGAAATACGTCTCGTCCGCACCGAAGCCAGCCGTTCCGAACAAGAACACCTCCTTGTCCTCAAGCGAGGCCAGAAGCTCGGCCATCTCGTCGGAACAGTCGCCGCGATTCGTCCAAAAGCCCGCGTACACGCGTCCGGCCCGATCAACGGCCGACGCGTCCACCTCGCCCACGCGTCCGAACGCAAGGTGCCCCTCTTCGGGCAGCGCATCGGCCACGGCGTGCGCAAGCGCCTCGGTGTTGCCGGTGCCGCTGTCGTACACGATGGCGTAATCCATGCTCCGTCCTTTCCCGCAATCTCGCGCGAGCGCAACGCCGCCGCAAGCGCCTTCAATCTGGCCTCCGTTATACACTCCGGTGCCCGCCCGGTAAACACGGCGCACACAACCGACACGCCGCAGCAGGCAAGCAGAGCACCGGAGCCAAGCCGGCGGACGCGCCCGGGTCCCATTCAAGGCGGCGAACGGCGCCGGCTGCGAATTCGTCGCTATCACACGTGCGCGACACCAAGCACGCGCAAACCGACAGCGATGGACGACCACACTACTGCCAAAGGCAGTTCAACGCGGTACGCACACGGCACACGCAGCCCTCGGCAACCCGGCGGCAGGCGGCAGGCGGCGGCCAAGCGCATGCTATACTGGCAGGTCGAAAACCCTAAAAGCATCGAAGGCAGGAGGCGGCATGCGGGCGGTCGTTCAGCGCGTCAAGCGCGCGCAGGTGGATATAGATGGGCAAACGGTCGGCGAGATAGGGCGCGGCCTTGTCATCTTGCTCGGCGTTGGCCACGACGACGCAGAGGCCGAAGTCGAGCGCCTCTGGGGCAAGATAGCCCGCCTGCGCATCTTCGAGGACGCCGACGGCAAGACGAACCTCTCGCTTGCGGATGTGGGCGGAGAGGTGCTCATCGTGTCGCAGTTCACCCTGTTCGCCAGCTGCAAGAAGGGAAACCGCCCCTCGTTCACGCAGGCCGGCGCGCCCGACGAGGCGAACCGCCTCTACGAGCTGTTCGTGGAGCGCGCCCGGCGCGACGTGCCGCACGTGGAAACGGGGCGCTTCGGCGCGCAGATGGACGTGAGCCTTGTGAACGACGGCCCCTTCACCCTCTGGCTCGACACCGATGCGCTCTAGCCCCGGCTGGCGCGGCGCGCCCATCGGCCGCGCTTGAGCCTCAACCGAAACGCCATGCCAGCCGACGCGCTCCGGCCCGGCCTGCTCTGTTTTGGTTCGGCGCGTCGCACCCGCGACGCGCTCTAGCCCCGGCAGTATGCTGCGCTAGAGCAGCGCGGCCTCCCACTCGGCTTCCTTGAAGCCCACCAGCACGAAGTCCTTCCCCACCACGATGGGGCGCTTCACCAGCATGCCGTTCTCGGCCAAAAGCGCGTACGCCTCCGTATCGGCCATGCCGGCGTCCAAAAGCGCCTTCACGTTGCGCTCGCGGTAGAGCATGCCGCTCGTGTTGAAGAAGCGGCGCAGCGGCAGCCCGCTTTTCGCATGCCACGCCGCCAGCTCGTCGGCCGTGGGATTGTCCTCCACAATGTGCCGGTCCGCATACGCCACGTTGTGCGCATCGAGCCACGCCTTCGCCTTCTTGCAGGTGGTGCACTTCGGGTACTCCACGAACAGCACTTCCGCCATGGAATCCTCCTCGCTTTTCGCATCCGCGTCTTCCGCCAATCATACCAGACCGCGCGAACCGGAACGAATGTTTCACGTGAAACATTCCAACCCCGATCGGCCGCCGCCCTGCGCTAAAGCCGCGCGGAAGCGACGCGCGGCGCGGCGCCCCGCAGCCCGCCCTCCGCGATTTGCGGCTCGCCCTCGCAGCTCGCCCTTGCAGTTCGCGGCTCGGCCTTGCGGTTCGCGGCTTGCGCGCATGCCGCTCGAAACGCCTGCGTGTCGAAGCGGGCAGGCGCAGGGGCGCTTTGCTATACTGGACGGGGGTACGAACGCACGCAGAAAGGACGCACCATGATCTTCTACTTTTCCGGCACCGGCAACTCGCTGGCCGCTGCCCGGATCATCGCCGAGGAGACGGGCGATATGCTGGTCAACATCGGCGCGGCGTGCAAGTACAAGGACTTCGACTTCACCCTTGAGCAGGAAGAGCCCCTTGGGTTCGTGTTCCCCACCTACGACGCGACCACGCCCGCCATCGTGGACGAGTTCGTCCGCCGCGCCAACTTCCGCACCGGCAACAAGGAGGCGTTCGCGCCGTGCTACTGCTTCGCGGTCGTCACCTGCGGCGGGTTCGTGGGCAACACCGCGCGCTCGTTCGCCAAGCGGCTTTTGCGCAGGCAGGGCATCAATCTGGACGCCTCGTTCAGCGTGAGGTCCGTGGGCAACTGCGCCTACCTCTACGACCCCGCCCAAGGAGAGGAGCGCGCCGCGCGGCTCTCCCAAGCCGACGCCGAAGCGCGTCGCATAGCGTTGCGCATCAAGGCCCGCGAGCAGGTCCGCGCCGAGCACCGCCATCCCTTCGGCGTGCTGACGTCCCTGGTCATGGACCGAGACGAAAAGGCCTGCTCCACCAAGAAATTCCACACGCTGCCCACCTGCATCGGCTGCGGACAGTGCGCCGACCTCTGCCCCACCAACACCATCACGCTCATCGAGGGAACCCCGCGCTGGGCCGAGATGGGCTGCACCCGGTGCCTGGCCTGCCTTCACCGCTGCCCCACCAGCGCCATCCAATACGGGAAGAGCACCGAAGCCCGCAGCCGCTACACCAATCCCGTCCTCGCCGAAAGGGAGGACGCGTAAGAATGCCCCATGCTACCAGTCGATCATTTCGTAGACGATGCCATAATCCTCTTCGAGCATCGTGAAAAACGATGGCGCATCCATTGCCGGTATTTTCGAACGTTTGAACCCGCCCGCATCGCGCGTGATGATGTAGTCTGCTTTCACCTTCTCGGCGCATACGGCGATCAGGCAGTCTTCGAAATCGGGCCATGATCGCTCCGCCGCTTTGCGAATATCGCCTTCGTCCACCGAGCACACCCTCACAAACGAGAGGCTTTCGAAAAACATGTCCTGAAGCTTCTCAGAGCCGACGGCCCTGCGCAGCAGGCAGAACGCATCTGTGTACGACTCGGCCGAAGCCCACAGCTCAGCATATCCCGTCATCTGCAAAGCGTTGATCAGCTCCCACTGATCGCAAAACGGCCGTCGCGCCCCGAGGTAGTCCACGAGAACGTTCGTGTCAAGCAAGAGCTTCATACTTCTCCCTCATCGCCTCCTCCAGCAAGTCCTTGTACGACTTGCCTTGCCAAAACGATTCCGGGACAGCGTACGTCGCTCGCTCGCCCCGCTCCCTCAACGTCTGCTTTTGCTCGTCGGTCAACCTTATGACGCGCGGCTTGAGCTCGCGAGCCTCAACCGGCAACTCCTCCCGCTCGAGAACGTATCGGTA
>NZ_CBDTNW010000161.1:0-19349 GCF_965361815.1 Rubneribacter sp. | reverse complement strand
GGCGGCCATGCGCTCGGCCGACGAGGCGGCCTCGGGCAAAAACTCATCGTAGAGAAGCCCTATGCGCGCACCGTCGTTCGCCGGCAGCCCGGGGTTGGCGTTGCGCAGAAACGCCGTGCCCGCGGCCACGTGGGCATGCGCGCCCGAATCGTTCGCGCATTCGCCTCCCAGCGTGCCGTGCGCGGTGAACGAGCCTTCCACCGCGCTGCCCTCGTCGGCGAACGCCTGCGAAAGGCCCAGCGCAGAAAGCACGCTGGCGGTTGCGGCCGCAAGGGGGGAGTCCTGCCCGTACACCGGTCGCAGGATGTCCGTCGAGAGGCTCTCGGCCGCATCGGTGTCGCTCACCTCGCGCACCCGCACCGTGGCAACGGCCCCATCCGGGCCGGCCGCCAATCCGCCTGATGGCAGCGCGAGCGCTTTGCCGTCCACCGTCACCGCAGGATCGCCCGCAAGCGGCTCCACGGCTATGCGGTAGACCCCAGCCTCCGCGCCCGAGGTCACCGCAGCGTCCTTCGCATCCACGTAACGCCAGGAAAACGGCATGCCCTGCGAAGCCACGTCCCACGACCGGCCGTCCACCGTCACCTCGCTGTCCACGCCGATGTTGGCCCAGGCGGGCTCGGGAAGGGCGTTGGCGCTGCTGCCGTCGGCGGCCGCCTGGCCGGCCACGCTGCCCGTGCCCAGGCCGCCTTCGTAAGCCACCAGGTCAAGCGCCATCGGCTCCACCACGTTCGAATCGCCGGAACCGTCCTCCTCCTCAACGACGATCTCCCACAGCACGTGCGCCTCCTTGCCGGCCACCTCGTTGCCCAAACTCGCGGGCACCGAAAGCTCCAGCTCCAGATCCGCGCTGCCGGCCGACTGCGCCGCGTACACCAGCGTCTTCTCCGCGAACACCGACCCCGGCTGCCCGCTCTGCTCGCCCTCGGGCGTGCGCGCTGCAAGCGACACCTCCGCAAGCGCCCGGGACAGCGCCTCGTCGCCCGCCGTGCCCAAGCGCGCCTGCACGTACACGCGCGTAGGACCCGCCACGTTGGCAAGCTCCAGATGGATGCGCTGCGTGCGCTCGTCGCCCGGCATCAGGCCCTTGAACGCGGGGAACAGATCCTGCCCCGCTTGGGAGCTGCCGTCTACGGCAAGCGCGTCGGCCGCGCCGTCGTAGGAAACCGTCGGCTCGTCGGCGGCGAACGCCGGGTGCGCGCCGCCCACGGCCAGCACGCACGCCAGCGCCACGGCCGCCGCCATCGCACACGCCCCCGCAGCTGCGCGCGACCCCGCCGCGCCGCGCATCCTCACGCGCACTCCGCCCATCCTAGGCACCTCCCTCGGCCGTTGCGTTTCCCATAATCAGCGTGCCATCGCCGCTCACGCTCCACACGCCGGAAGCCCAAGCCTTCTCCACGGCGCCCGCAGGACTGGCCTGGATGCTCTGCACCGCAACCTCGCACACAAGCCTGCGGCCGTCGGCAGCGTCCTTCGTGCATTCAAGCCTGCCTATCAGGTTTCCGGTCTTGCCGTTCGGCTCCAGCGGCGCCGTCCAGTAATAGAAACCGTCCGGCCCTTCCTGCCAGTTGGGATCGCCGGGAAAGTCCATCAGCGTATAGTCCGCGCCTTTCTCGGGTTCCTCCCACAGCTGGTTGCCGTCCGCGTCCTGCCAGTAGATGCTCACCGAGGCGCGCACGTAGGCGGTCACCGCGTTTGGGCTGTCGTTCGACACGTGCACGTTCTGCTTCACCGTGTCGCCGTCCGCAAACGGCTGGTCGTCCGATCCGCTCTCCACCACGGTTGGCTCCACCGAGCCAAGCACGAACTCGTTGCTCGCTCCATCGGCCGCCACCAGCCACGCCGCCACCTGCAGCACGCCGGCCGCAGCCAAAAACGCCGTCAGCACGCACGCGAGCACGCCCAAGCGGAAGGGCCGCGACGAGGCGAAGCGGCTTCTCTGCTCCCCCGCCATGGCTACTCACCTCCCGCATTCTGGCCACCCAGCAAGTTCTTCACAAAGGCGAAGCCGTCAACCCAGGCGGAATCCTCCCGGACGTTTTCCACCTTCACCGCAGCCGACGCGCTCGCGCCCTCTCCCGCGTTTCCGTACTGGACCGACACCTCAACCGCGCCGGCGACGTCCGCATCCGTCGCCGTCACCCACGCGCCCGAGCCGTCCTCGCCGCCGCCGGGGTTCCACACGCGCACCGTCGGTTTGTAGCGCCATGCCCACTGCGCGTTCTCGGACACCCGGTACGTGCCGCACGGCACCGAAAGCACCGCCTGGCCGCTGTACACGCCTTCGTCGTTAGGCGAATCCCCCACCTTCACCGTCACCGTCCGCTCCTCGTCGCCGGCGCTCACCGCAAACGAGAACGCCGCGCCCGCCGCCCGGGCGTCCGTCGTCTCCTTCACGATGGCGAGCGTGCCGTCGAACTCGAACAACGCATCGCCCGCATTCAAGCCGTCCGCGCCGGTGGAATCCGTGCGGGTCACGTCGTCGTCGATCTTTTGGAAACCCTCGTCAAAGCGCTGGTACAGGGTCACCGGCACACCGCCTGCGCCCTCGGCCAAAGGCGTGCCCGCGCCATTGTAGGAACGGCTCGCCACGTTCACTTTCAGCTGCGGCTGCGCGTACGGCACGGTCAGCGCCGCAGCCACCGTCAAACCACCGCCATCGTCGTTCGAAATGCCCCAGAGGAGCTTGCTCGTGTAAGAGGCGTCGCTCGCATCGGTGGCCGTGAACACGTTCGTCACAGGATAGAGGTCGAGAACCTTTGTGTTCATGCTTTTACACAAATCGACGACTCCTTGGCGCGTGAAGTTGTTGGTATCGTCAGCATTCCACGTTTCAAAGTCGTTCGCCCCTTTTTTGAGGCGCCACGTGCTGAATTTCTCCACTTCGTTGGGATTGCTCTCGTTGCTCTTTTCCACTTGCTGCTCGATGGCGGAGAACGCCGCAACATCGACCACCGCTTCGACCTGCTCGGTTTTCTGCGTGCCGTCTTCGTTCAGAGCAGGATTGCCGTCTTTGTCGAACAAAGGCACGTCCACCGTGGTCAAGAACCCGCGCGACTCATCCTCGGCCACGGACGCAGCGTAGATCACGCTGTTGTCTGTGCCGTGATACTGCACGGTGTAGGTTTCGGTGTACACCGCCGTGTAGGTGATGTCGGCGAACAGGGCATCGCCCGACAAGCGGTGAGTGTAGGACGAGGTGAGCTGCGTGCTCGCTCTGCCGTCGACGCCATACCCCGTGTACCAGCCGTCGAAACGATAGCCCGGGTAATCCTTGGCAACAAGCGTGGCGTCCTCATCGCCCCATTCGACGAAACGATATGTGCTGGCATTCTCGCCCATAACGTTGTCGATATTGGATTCTACCGGCACATTCGCCTGGCGATACACCGGCCACAGCTCCATCGAATGCTCCACCACGGTCCGCTCGCTCACCATGGTCACCGGATCACCAGCATCGTACGTCACGTAGCCACCTTCGCCCGACCCCGGCCCCTCTTCGGTCCAACCCAGGAAGAACATGTCCCCGCCAACCTTGTACGCAGGATCGGGCGACTTCCCCAGCGCATCGCCCCGAGCGCGCGTTTCCACCTTCGTTACGTCGTCGTCAAGGTGATACACCACCACAAGCGGCTCGTACATCGCCACCACGGTATAACTTTCGCCCGCCTGAACCTCAATGGTAAGCGTGTTGTCGTCATTGGTTGCAGGGTGCTCGTCCACCGCGCCATCGCCATGACGAACCTCGAAGCCTGTGAGTTGATAGATCGTGCCGTCCGAGCCCGTCACATAGCAGCCATTGTCTGCCGTAAACGTCACCCGAGCGCGAGCATCGGCAGTGTAGGAAACGTCTGCAGAAACATTTTCTGTTCCAACCTTGTCAAGCACTGCGCCGCCGTCGTTGTTGTAATTCACCGACACCGTGCCGGCAATCTCATCGGTAGCAAGCGTTTTCGCATCTACCATGCTGGGATCTTTCGGGGTGTTGATGCCCGCACCTTCAATAACCCCTGCTTCGGCAATATTGCTTGTGGTTTCAATATCAAACCGCGTATAGACTGCTTGCAACTCCATCGGACCAGTGCAAACAGCATTCTCGTCAATAAGATACGGCTCAATCCGGCTCACGTCCGAAGCGCAATAGTACCGAGTGGTCGTATTATCTGGGCTATACATGTCACCTGACTGAAACAGATAATTGTAGAGATCAGGAGTCTCGGTTTTCATATCGGTCACATCAATCCAGCCGAGGAAAATAAGACCATCAACGTTCATGTCACCGGCGCTCGGCGAAGCGGCACTCGTGCTGGAAAGACCCGAGTCGTCGCCGGTAAAATGGTAGGTATAGGTATTCTCGACCTTGTCATCAAGAAGCACCTTCTGCTCGTACGTGCGCTGCACCACTCTTGGCGACTGCTCTACAACCTTTTGCCTGAATGTTACTTTTGCAGTTACATGTGCCTCTATCCAGTAGCGATAGCCGGTCGGAAGTCCGTAATCAGCTGCAGCACCCGTCTTCCATTTATATCCAGTATCTGTCTTAGACCACCTACCGAGAGAATAGTCGCTTTGCGCATCCCAACCATAAAACCAATAATCATTATTAATACTATCTTCAGTATTAAAATCGTCATCTTCGATAACAACATAATATTGATCACGAAGATCTCCTGTTTCGCTGGCGCGATACCCCGTCACCGCTGGCCCCGTTGGAAAATCTGTTGTCACAGTAATATTGCCATAAGCGCCAACAACGGATGTTGCGTTATGCGCATCAACAACAAGAGGCGCCACGATAGCGCCGTTATACGCATGACCAAGATCATCGCATTTAACAATGTCAGTGGGGTAATTTCCCTCGTGCAATTTCCAATGAGAGAAAGCAAAGCGTCGATACGTCGGACCAGCAATGCTCTCGAACTCGCTCTTATAAGTTTCCCATAGCTGCGCGAAATACGTCCACTCCTTGACCACGTCGTCTGCTGGATAATACATATAATCCACCCGGTACTCGAAACGGGCTTCGTAGGTATGGGTTCGGGTGAGGTCCACGTCGTCGAGGTAGAACCTTTGCTCCTTGCTCACGCGAAGGTCTATCGGGTGCTCGATTCCCTGGTTGTCGACGTACGTGACCCTTTCGTACCAGCCGAGGAAGCGGACGCCATCGGGGAATGCGCCGGCGACCCCCGCCCCCGCAACCTCCACATACATGCGATCGCCGTCCTGACCGATGTCCACCGAACCGTAGCCTTCACGCAGCTTGACATCGTCGAGACCGTCCTGCTCGTTGCCCTCGTAGACCACGTTGACATTGGAGATGTAATCCGAGTAGACGGGATAGAGGTTGGCAGCTTCGGTCACGGTGTAGGTTGCGCCAAGCTCGTAGAATGCGCCGCGTGCTTTGAGGTCGGCGAGATCCGTGGAGGTGATGGCAGGATAGCCGAGGTCGGCGCCAGTTTTCAAATCGGCTTGCGTCGTCCAGCCAATGAGCGTGGCGGTAGTTGATGGCGCCGCCGTTTCCCCGCTTTCAGTCACCTTGTCAGGCAGCGTGATAGCTTTCCCGTAGTCGTACCAATCGTCGCCCGTGCTTGGATCCTGTGTGCCATCCACATCAACAAGGTTGCCCGACGCGTCGTGCAGCAGCACCATGGCCTGCGCTTTGAGGACATAGAGGTCGTTGTCGGCGTAGTCGGTGGGATCTTGGGCTTCGTCGGAATCGGGCCAATGGAGGGTTATCGCGCTGTCGGTCACATCCGCAGAAGGCTCATCGATCAAACACCCCTCGTCAAGCACGGCGTTCGTCCCATTGCCCAGCACGCCGTTCTTGTCAAGGAAGATAGCATGGTTTTGCGCGATATCGTTCACCTTGACGCCGCGCATCCGGTACCAGCCCGCTTCGCGGTAACCTTCGTTATTCCCTCCGCTATCCTTGGCATCGCACTCCCAGCTGCTCCCTACGGGCACCTCCGTCGTCATGTTGGCCGTAATCTCAACCGGGTCGTCTCCCGCCATGTAACCCTGGACGGCGAAATCGTACGGATCGCTCGTGGTCTGCACGTCCCCCTCATCGCTCGCCAAACCCGTGGTGCCGATGGTCACGCTGCCGGCACCCGGGAAATCAAGCGTCGCTTTGATGGAGCCGCCGTGCACGGGAATGCCACGGTTGTAGTCCATAACCCACTTGTTGTAGTGATTCTTGCTCCATTCGCTTTCGCTCAGATTGCCCGTGAACTCGTACCATGTCTCATTGCGATTGGGCAGCGTGCCGCCCGCGAAATCGAAGCCCTGACCCTCCCAGAAATCGCGCTCATCGTAGCTATCGTCGCGTGGGCCGAATGCGGCTCCATCGGCGTATCCGCCGCTGTACGTGGTCTTGACGGCCAGAATATCCGCATCGGGGCTGCTCAGGCTGCGCATGTAGTACGCTTGGTCAATCCGCGCGTTGTCTCCCCCTCGCCCGGTGATGCCGCCGATGTACTTGTCCGTCTCGGGAGCCGGTATGCCCAGCGCGATAATGTTGTAGTTGTACGAGCTGAGGTTGCCCGCGTACGACACGCGCTGAATGAGGTTTTCCTCTTTGTCGGTTTCGCGCACGATACCCGCGATGCCGCCCGTGTAGCCGCGCGTCACGCCCAGGCCAAGGCCCAATCCGAAATCGATCTTCGCATAGGTGTACACCTTGGCCGTGCTGAAGCTGTCTACCACCTTCGAACCGGTGTCATCGCCCTGCATCATGCCCACCACGCCGCCGGTGAACAACTCCGAGTAACTGGCCACGCTCACCGCGGTGTCGTATTTGTTGGTGACGTCCGCATACGTGCGATTGCCGCTCTCGTCCATGATGTCGGTCACGCGGCAGTACTCGATGACGCTGTCGTTCATAGCCCCCACGAGCGCGCCCAGGTACAGCGGCTGCCCGCCGAGCGCCGCCACGCCCTGGGTGGCGCTGCACACCACGCGGCCGGCTCGCATCTCGCAGTTGTAAAACGTGGAACCGTCCGCTTCGCCCGCAAGCATGCCGCCCATGAGGCCGGCGTTGGTGATGAGGCTGATCACGTTGTTGCCCGGGATAACGCTGGAGGTGCACCGCTCGCACGTGACGTTCAGCAAAAACGTGTCCTTGGCCGATCCCACCACCACGCCGCCACGGTACGACGCACCCACGTAGCAATCCTGGAAATTGACGTTTTTGATGATGGCCCCGTTCGTGCGACCGAAGAACCCGCAATCGGCAACAGCCACAATGCCCGAACGCTCGCTATTCAGATTCTTGAGCGTGTAGCCCTGTCCGTCAAAAGTGCCCGTAAAGGGACAGTCGGACGAACCGACGGAAAGCTGTTTGCGATCTGCGTTCGGATCTTTATCGAAACTGAATTCGGCGAAGTCGATATCTGAGTCGAGCGTAACGAGATAGCCGGAAAAATCGTATTCCGCAGCAGCCTTGGCAAAGCTCCACCAACCCACTGCGCTCTCATGCTGAACCGGGTCATCGGGTATGGGATTGAAAACGCTGTAATGCGCTGGCACATCCCCGTTTCTCTCCACCCACTCGAAACCAGCAGCGTTGTTCAAACCCTCAATGCGCGTTTCCGTATACACCGGCTCGTCCGCGCGAGCTTCCTGCGGGCAGGCAACCGCTGCCAGCAGAAAAACCATCGCAGCGAGCGCGGCGGCGCGCAGCGCGCGGGTGAGTTTCGAAGCTGTTCGGAACAGAGTGCTCGTCATGGCCTATCCCCCTTACGCAGTCTGGCTCGGGGGCCATCCGGCCGCGTCCAGCACGTTGTCCTCGTTGTTGTCAGCCTGCACGGCCTGTGCCCGAATATCCAGGTAAAACGTCGAATCATCCGGAATGCCCAGCGCGGCAAGCGCATCGGTGTCGAAGGCGAGCGCCTCGATGAGCTCTGCGGTGGTGCCCGCAGCGCCCAGCGGCGTGGTGTAGTAGAACCATCCGCCCGCGCCGTCCGCGTCAGCCCGGAACACCCAGGTGTCGGCGGGCAACGCATCCGGGGCTTGCGCTCCGGCGTCCGAGGTGTCCACGCCCGCGCCATAGCGATAGTCAACCGCCGAAGCGGCGTCTTGCCGCGCGCCCTCCGCGCCGGCCTCCATGTCCAGACGCACGCGCACCCAGCACGCGGCATCGCCTGCGTTCTGCACGCGCACGATGCGGCTTGCGCCCGTATCCGCATCCACGCGGTCGGCATAGCCGTTGGCCACGGGTGTCTCCTGACCGTTCTCCAAAGTTGTCTCCAAGAGACGTATTTTGACGTTGCCGAACGTCAGCACGTTGTCGGCCTGCAGCGAGCGGACCGTGTACGCCTGCACGGCAAGCACCGCCGCGCACGCAAGCGCCGCCGCTGCCGCAAGCGCCAAGATACGTTTCTTCCATGACGAAGCCCGAACCTCGCCCGCATGTTTTGCCTGGCTGGGCATGAGTATGCCTTTCGAGAGTGCGTGCAGATCAAAGCCCCCGCACACCCCGCCGCGCGGAAACGGCGGGGTGTCGACGGCAAACGCGCAAGCAGCGCCGGGGCTGCTTGGGGTTGGGGATTAGCTTTACAATTTAAAGCCCAAATCCTCCGCCCAGATTTGAGCGGCCGCAAGAGCAGACGTAGCCGATCCTTCCGCTTCAGTGTCATCGGCGGCATAGATATACGCATAGACCGTTATCTTTGGTGCGTCCGCTCCTGTGCCGCTTTTGTACTGATCCATGTCAGCCTTTTGCGGAGCTGCCACAGTCTTAAAGACCTCACCGGTATAAGCACCGTTACCGGTTGCTTCCGTTACGAGTTTCACCGGGTCAGTTCCAGATGCCCCAGAATAGACAAACAAGCCATCTGTATACCCAGTTTCAGTATTGGTGTCACTTGTGCTGTGGGTATAGTCCGCCACTGCACTCCATCCTGCTTCCAATGCGAATACCGGCGCGTGCAGAGCAATATTAGCTGCAGAGTTATCGGTCAGCGTTTCGCTCTTAACGTACAAGAACACATACGCTGGATCGCTGCCTGCACCTAGTCCTACATTCGGGTTCTTCTCGATAGAAACACCGGGTGTTATTTTGGCATCCGGCTCCCAATTCGTCTCCGTCAGATACCCAGACAAGAATTCGTCATCATCGACAACAGGGGTGTCAGGATCCGGCGTATCAGGATCAGTTGGATTTGGCTGAACTGTTGGCGGCTTGAAGTTGCCAATGGTGAACACGTTCTCCGCGTCTTCCGACGTCGTCAACCACGCGAGCACGCCCGCCACACCGCCTACCACCAGGCAGCAGGCGAGGACCGCGGCGACAATCCCCTTCTTGCTCCTCTTCTTGCTTGTCTCTTGCTCCATGATTGCTCCTTCCAAAAGCAATTCGTCCCCGTTCCCCGCCCGTCATCGAGCACCCCCGGCGCGTCGGCCGTTCCGCGAGCCCCCGACGAGCGAGAGCAGGACCAGCACGCCAACGACTACGACAACTATGTAGACCCCCGGCGGCGTCGTCACAAAGTCGTTGACGTAGCCAAGGTAGGGAACGCACAGCACAGGGACGCCCACCACCTGCGAGAACGAAACCGGATCCGCATCGTGCAGGATCGATCCGTCCGCGGCCTTGTTGGCTATCCCCTGCGTCAGGATGGTTTGGGACTCCGCATCCACCTCGTAGGCTTGATGGGTGACCAGAGAGCCGGAGTCCTTGCGAAACGTCACGGCGTCGCCGGGTTGGATGGTGGCCGGGTCGGCGGCGCGCACGTAGACGAGGCTGCCCACGGGCAGCTGCGGTTCCATGCTGCCGGAGAGCACGGCGTAGGGGGTCAGCCCCACCAGCCGCACACCAAGAAACGCCACCACCAAGGCAACCAAGGCGATCAAAACGCACGTGGTCAGAACATTGACGAGGCGCCTCATACGCAGTCCACCCTTTGCGGGGTAGTCGCGCGTTCGAGGCGCCTCGTCGTCATATGGCATGCTCCGTATTAGTGGCTGATCGCGGACATCCCGCGACCGAAACGGGTGCCCGAAGAAGAAAAGAACCCCATCCCCCTTCGATCACCGCCTCCATTGAACACCCCCCCCCGGTTTTGTCAAGGAAATGATCGGGGTCCCCTTGACGAAAGGTGTTACCCTTCGCATGCCTTTTGGCGAAGCATGAGTCACCCCCCCGCTCGCAGCGCGCGACTTCGCCAATATTTTGCCGTTTCGGCCACCTGCACGCGCTACCCGCTGCCCGCCGCAGGCGCTTGATCGCGCTCGCCAGCCGCATCCGCCGGCCTCCCGCGCTCGCCAGCCGCACCTGCTGGTCGCCGCCCGACAATCGCACCCGCTGGCTGAACCTTCTGACCGTGCTTATCAGCCGCATCCGCTGGCTTCGTCGGCTGCCGTTTGCGCCTATCGTCCGCGTCCGCCTTCACCGGCCGTTGTCCACGCCTGCCGTCTGCGCCTGTCGGCACAGCACCGCAGTTGCAGCCGCGCGACTCGTCCTACAGGTACGCCTCGTTCACGGCAAGGCCGTACGCCTCGGCGATGCCGCGCAGGCCCTCGTCGGGGATGGTGCTGGCGAAGCGGTCGCCGCCGCCGTTCATCATGAGGGCGCGCGCGTGCACGCACGCCGCCTTCTCGACGGCTTGCGCCAGCCCGAACGCCTCGTCGAAGGTGGCGCCTGCGCACATGAGCCCGTGATGCGCCCACACGCAGACGGCGTGGTCGCGCAGAACCTCGGCCGTGGCCTCGGCGATGGCCGATCCTCCCGGCACCGTCCACGGCACCACGCCCACGCCGGAGGGGAAGGCCACCATGGCCTCCAGCATGGCCTTCCACAACGTGCGCGTGAACGTGCGGGCGTCAAGCGGCACCACGTTGGTGAGCGCCACCGTGTACGCGGGATGGGCGTGGTACATCACGCGGCTCCTGCCCGCTGTGGCCTCCTTGCGCGCGGACTGCGCCAGCGCGTGGGCGGCCATCTCGCTTGTTGGCATGCGGCCGTCCTTGAAGCCCCACACGATGCGCCACGCGTCCCCCGCAGGACCCACCTCCACGATGCCCGCGTTCGCGTCCAAATCCAGCGCCACGTTGCGCAAATGGCTCCCCGACGCCGTCACCAGGAAAAACTCGCCGCGCAGGTTGTCGGCCCGCACGCCCATGGGCACCCAGGAGCTGGGATTGTCGTAGAAGAACGACCGGCACGAGGCCACCTCCTCGGGCGCAAGGCGATACGACAGGTTGCCCCCGTTGCCCTCGTGCCACCCTTGCGCGCATCCGTCGGCGGCAAGGCGCGCGAAGCCCTTCGCGAACGCCTGCTGCTCCACGGCCACGCCCGACACGGCGCCTTTTGCGGCGGACACGCCGCGGTCGAACATCGTTTGCGCATCGTCCAAAAAACCCATGGGAACCTCCCGTCAATCCAGAGCCGACGCCTGCGCGCCGGCCTGCGCGTCCGCGCGCCCCTCGGCGCGAATCTGCACAACGTACATCACGTTGGTGGCGGCCACCGCGCCCGCACCGTCCGGCCCTCCGCCCGACAAGGGGCTGGTGGTTCGGTCGCCCGCGGTGAACACCGCCATGTCCCCCGGGCTCACCAGGCCGCTCGCCTGCACCGTCTGGCGCGCATGCTCTATCACGCGCTGCATGTCCCCCTGCACGTCGCCGATCATGGGGACCACGCCCCAGTTCAGCTGCTGCTGGCGCATGACGCGGGGAAACGGCGTGACCGCGTAGATGGGCACGCGCGGGCGCAGGTTGGACACCAGCCGCGCGGCCCGGCCCGACATGGTGGGCGCCACGATGCAGGCCGCGCCCACGTTCTCGGCCGTCTGCACGGCGGCCATGCCCACGGCCAAATCCACGCGCGCATGCACCCGGTGCCGGTCGGGGGGCCGCTCCTCGAACAGGTACGCCTCGCTGGCCTCCGCGATGCGCGCCATCATGCGCGCCGCCTCCAGCGGATAACGCCCCGATGCCGTCTCGCCCGAGAGCATGACCGCGTCGGTGCCGTCGTAGATGGCGTTGGCCACATCCCCCACCTCGGCGCGCGTGGGCCGAGGGTTGCGGATCATCGAATCCAGCATCTGCGTGGCGGTGATGGCCGGCTTCGACGCGCGGTTGCATGCGCGCACGATCTCCTTCTGGATGTGGGGCACGCGGTAGGCGGGAACCTCCACGCCCAAGTCACCCCGGGCCACCATGACGCCGTCGGCGGCCTCGATGATCTCGTCGATGTTCTCCACGGCCTCCGCGCACTCCACCTTGGCGATGACCATGATGCCCGCGCCGCCGTGCTCCTCCAGAAAGCCCCTGACGGCGCGCACGCCCGCCGCGTCGCGTAGAAACGACGCCGCCACGAAGTCCACGTCCTGGCGGATGCCGAACAGAAGGTCCGCCCTGTCCTGGTCGGTCATCACCGGCAGCGGCACCGACGTGCCGGGCAGGTTCACCGACTTGCGCTCCCCCAGCTCTCCTGAATTCTGCACCGTGCACACGATGTCGATCCCGCGCACCTCGTCCACGACAAGCCCGATGAGGCCGTCGTCCACCAGCACGGATGCGCCGGGACGCACCGCGCGGGAAAGCCCGGGGCAGGTGTGGGACACCTCCTGCGCCGTCCCCTCCACATCGCGCTCGGTGAGCACGATGCGGTCCCCGGCCTCAAGCCGCACCGGCGCGCCGCCCGCCAGGCGCCCGGTGCGGATCTCGGGGCCGCGCGTGTCCAGCATGACGGCGCAGGGAGAGCCCGCCTCGCGGCACGCCTCACGCAAGCGCTCGATGCGCGCGGCATGCTCCTCGTGCGATCCGTGCGAGAAGTTGAGCCGCGCCACGTCCATCCCCGCCGCCAGCAGCTCGCGCAGGGTCCGCCCGTCGTCCACTGCGGGGCCGAGCGTGCATACGATCTTCGTTCTCCTAGTCATGGGGTGCATGATACCTCGTCCTCCACGCGCCCGCGCCGCCGCCGGGCCGATCGACGAGTTTTCACACAAGCCGTCGCAGACACCCGGCGTCCGCCGTCCGCCGCCCGGCACCCGGCGCCCGGCGCCGCAAGCCGCGCCCCGTTCCTTCCCGCGCCAAAAAAGCGCCCGCCCCCTTTCCGGGAACGGGCGCCTCAACGCCGCGTTACACGCGCCTGGACCTACACCTCGGCGACCCACAGGCCGTGCAGGTTGCAGTACTCGTACACCTTGACGGGGGCGTCGCCCTCGGCCACGGCGAAATCGGCCGTGGGGGCATCGGCGGGCGTGAGCTCGCGGAACTGGTAGCCCTTCTCCGTGACCAGGCAGATGAACGTGATGTAGTGCTCGTCGGTCATCGGATGGAGCGTGCTGCCCACCTCGACATGCACCTTCGAGCCGTCCACGGAAACCACCGGAACGTGCTTCTCGGTGGCGGCGTCGGTGGTGTTGGCGACAAGCTCGGTCATCTTCTCGCCGCAGCACACCAGCGGAACGCCGGCGTCGAACGGCTTGACGGCGATGTTGCCGCAATGCATGCACTTGTAGAACTTGAGATCCATGATGATGCCCCCTTTGGCTTCGTATGCAGGATGCCCTGCCTTCCGGACTATGATAGCGCACGGCGCGCGCATCCGGCGCGGGCGCGGCGGATTGAGGCCGAAACGTAACGTCCCAACGCGCCTGCCAGCCGCCCTTGCGCAACCGGCTAAATGTTACTCATGTTGTTCCATTTCAGGAAGCCCCTTTTGGGGCTTCTTCACGACAATCGCATAAACGAGCACCGCCGCGCCCACCAAGATCAACGGGACGCTCAGCAGCTGCCCCATGGTCAGCCACCCGCCCCACAAATACCCCAGCTGCACGTCCGGTTCGCGCACGAACTCCACCAGGAAGCGGAAGCAGCCGTACATGACCAAAAACGTCCCCAGAAACGTGCCGCGCGGCCTGGGAGGACGACGCCGCGAGAGCAGGTAGAGCACCGCGAAGACGACCACGCCCTCAAGCAGCGCCTCGTAAAGCTGAGAGGGATGCCGCGCCATCTGGCCCGCGGCGCCGCCGAACACCACGCCCCACGGCGCGTCCGTGGGAGCGCCCCACAGCTCGCCGTTCACGAAGTTCGCGCAACGGCCGAAAAACAGGCCGAGCGGCGCCCCTATGCAGCCCAAATCGGCCAGCGTCAAATACGGGATGCGCGTGATCTTGGCCGCGACGATCCCGGCCAGAAGCGCTCCCACAAGCCCGCCGTGAAAGCTCATCCCGCCCTCGTTGGTCGCGAGGATCTTCTCCGGATGCGCCAGGTAGAACCCGTCTCCGTAGAACAGAACGTAACCCAGGCGGCCGCCCGCGATCACCCCCACGATGACGCAGAACATGATGGTGGCCAAGGAGTCGACGTCCACCTTCACGCGCCAGCGGCGCGCCGTGCGCCACACCACCAACGCGGCCAGCGCGAACCCCAGAACGTAGGCGATGCCGTACCACCGGACGGAAATCGGTCCGAAGGAGAAGGCCACCGGGTCGATTCCCTGGTAGATGTCGTTGAGCATGGAATTCCTTTCGGCTTGCCCCGGGCAGAGCGCCCGAGGAGCTATTCGCGGCCCATCCCCGCGCCCACCTCGATGGCGGCGAAACGGACCTCGTCGCGCAGCTGAAGCGGTATGCGCTGCATGCTGGACACCGCGGCGCCGCACCGGGGGCAGCGAAGCGCGAACATCGCGAAATCGGAGCTGAGGACCATCATGGACTCGTAGCGGCACACGTCCAGACCGTCCGCCCCGCACGCGGGGCACCTCACGCCTTGGCCCATCGTCTCACGCTCCTTCACACCGCTCCCACGCCTTGGATGCTCCCCATTGTAGCAGAAGCAATCGCCCGCGCGGCATGGACGGCGGAGCTTTCCGCCCTATGCAGCAGAACGCGCCCGCAAGGGGCGCGTCCTGCTAGAGCAAGAACCTGTTCGGGTTGCCCTGCCGGGCGACGCGGCCCTCCGGGCGGTCGGCCACGGAAGGCCCGCGCTCGAGGAAGTGCTCGCAGAAGCGGCACACCTCCTTGACGGCGGCGTCGTAGTCGCGCTCCGGATTCAGCAGCAAGGCGAAATCCCGGCACACGACATGGGTCGGCCGCGCGCAGGCAGCGTAGTGGCAGTCGGCGGGACAGGGCTCGCCGGGCACGTTGTGCGGGCAGCGCGACATCATCTCCTCGTCGCAGCCCCGCCTCTCCCAGCAACCGGCCATGCGCCCCGCCTCCCTCATCCGCCGCTTCCGGCGCTATTCCATCGCCGGGACGACCTTGGTCACGCCGGGCACGCGCTCCTTCAGGATGCGCTCCACGCCGTTGGCCAGCGTCATCTGGGACATCGGGCAGCCCTTGCAGGCGCCCTGCAGCTCCACCGTCACCGTGCCGTCGTCGGCCACGTCAACCAGCTTCACGTCTCCCCCGTCAGCCTGCAGGCTGGGGCGGATAAGCTCGAGCACGGCCGCAACGTCGTTCTTCTCAACCATGGGTCGCATCTCCTTCGTTCGATCGCAGATTGTCCGGCGACGATTCTACCACAGCCGCAGAAGGGCGCACGGCGCACGGCGCGGACGGCGGGCAACTTCTACCGGAAGGCCACACGGAACGCGGCGCCCCGTCGGCAGCAGGCGCCTCCCGTCAGGACGAGGGCTTCCAGTCCGTGCCCAGCACAAGCAAAACGTCGGTCTCGAAAGTGTAGGACCCCGCGTCCGCCACCGTGCGGCCGAACCCGAGGGCGGACACCAAGGTCTCGGCCGCCGCCTCGTAGGCCGCGTCCTGGTAGACGACCAGCGTCTCGGTGTACACGGCCGCGTCGGCGTTGCCCGTCTCGGCCACCTGGAACCCCAGGCCGGTCAACGCCTCGGCCGCCTGGGCCGCCGCGCCGGTCACGCCCCCGCCGTTGCGGACGGTCAGGGTGAAGCTGCCCGGGTCCACCGCCGCAACCTCCTCGGCCACCAGGGGCTGCCCCGCATCCACCTGCTCCATCAGAGAGGCCCATGCGCTGCGCGACGCCACGTAGGCGGGCGCGTCCCCGCTTGCGCTCTCATAACCGGGAACAAGCGCTCCCGTCACCGACGAGGCGTCCATGCCGCGCAGGGAGTCCGCCAACTCCCTGGCGTCGTTGGCCGACATATCAGTCCCAAACGTGCCGCCCACTTTGTCGATGAGGGCCAGAAAGCCCATCGCGTCGTCGCCCAAAAGACGAAGCGACAGGGACGAGAGCAACGCGCGCTGGTTCTCGGCCTGCGTTTCCAGGCCGTCCTCGAAGTTGGTGGCGCGGGCCAGCACCAGCGCCGAGGCGCCGTCGAGCGTTTGGGTCCCTGCGGGAAGGTACACGTCGCCGGCGGCGGGGTCGTCCACCTCCTCGGCCACCTCAACCTCGACACCTCCCAACCCGTCCACAAGATCCGCCAGGCCCTGCGCGTCCAGCTCCACGTAATGCGACACGTCCACGCCCGCGAAGGAGGCCACAGCGCCGATGAGGGCCGCGTCGCCGGAGGCGGCCGTCTCCCTCAGGGTGCGGGCCTCGCCGTCGGCGGAGGCCACCTGCAAGTCGGCGGGAAGCGACACCGCCGCCACGGCCTTCGACGCCGCGTCGACGCGCACGAGCGCCGCGCCGGTAAGCCCGTTCGCGTCCAGGTTCGCGGCCACCACCGCGTAGAACGCGCCGTCGTCGGCGCTTGCGGGCACCAGCGCCGAGGCCGCGTCGGAGTCCTTGAGCGCCAGCTTGCCGTCGAGCGTGCCGAACAGCGAGAGCACGCCCACGCCCACGGCCACGGCCGCAACCACGGCCAGGCATGCGAGCACCGCCGCCACGGCCCGCACGCGCGCGCGTCGCTGCACGCCGCGCGCGAACTCGCGATGGCTCATGCGCCGCGGGGTCCTTGGCGCGGCGCCGTCCACGGGACGGACGTTGTTCACGAAACCGCGGGCGGCGCGGCGCTGCCGCCGCGCGCTGGAGAAGCCCACGGACTCCGCGTTCATGGACCCCGTGCGCACCTTGCGCGGCACGTGCGTGCCAAGGGTCGCCGTCCTCAAACGGCGCGAGGTGGTCTTCGACTGGGCTGCCGTGAAGCCCTGGCGACGCCTGACCATGGGCGGCCCGCTAGCGCGCCGCAGACGCGTCTTCCGCCGAAGCGCGCCTGACGTTGGCCCCAAGGGAGGCGAGCTTGCCCGCGTAGTCCTCGTAGCCCCGGTCGATGTGGCCTATCTCATGCACGCGCGTCTGGCCTTCGGCCGCAATGCCCGCAAGCACGAGCGCCGCCCCGGCCCGCAAATCGGTGGAGGACACGTCGGCGCCCTGCAGCATGCCCACGCCCCGCACAAGCGCGTGGTGGTCCTCTATGGTGATGTCGGCGCCCATCCTCATGAGCTCGCTTGCGAACATAAAGCGGTTCTCGAACACGTTCTCCGTGATGACCGACACGCCCTCGGCGCAGGCGGCCAGCAGCATGAACTGGGCCTGCAAATCGGTCGGGAAGCCGGGATGGGGCAGGGTCTGTATGTCGGTGGGCGCAAGCGGACGCTCGCGGCCGACGGTGATCCAGTCGGGTCCCGTCCGCACCTCGCAGCCCATGGCTGAAAGCTTCATGAGCGCCACGCGAAGAAACGACGGATCAATGCCGCGCACGGTGACGGGTCCGCCCGTAAGCGCGCCGCCCACCAGGAAGGTGCCCGCCTCTATGCGGTCGCCCACCGTGGTGTGGTCGCAGGGACGCAGCTCGGAGAGCGGCACGCCCTCCACCTCCACCAACGACGTGCCCGCGCCGCTCACCCGCGCCCCCATGGCAACCAGCATGTTGGCAAGGTCCACGATCTCGGGCTCGCACGCGGCGTTCTCCAGCACGGTGCGCCCCTCGGCGGCCACCGCGGCCATGAGCAGGTTCTCCGTGGCCCCCACGCTGGGGAAGTCCAGCACCACGTGGGCGCCGGCCAGCCCATGCGGCGTGCGCGCCTCCAAAAAGCCGTGGTCGATGGAGAACTCCACGCCCAAAGCCTCCAAGCCCACAAGGTGCATGTCTATCTTGCGCGCGCCTATCTGGCAGCCGCCGGGCATGGCCACGCGCGCGCGGCCGAAACGGCCGATGAGCGGCCCGAGCACCGATATGCTCGCGCGCATCTTGGACACCAGCTCGTAGGGAGTCTCGCTGTTGTCCACCTCGGCGGTGTCCACCGTCAGCACGTGCCCGTCGCGCTCGACGGTGGCGCCCAGGCGGCGCAGCACCTCGGACATGATCTCGATGTCGGAGATAAGCGGGACGTTGCGGATGACGGACGGGCCCTGCCCCAGCAGCGCGGCGGCGATGAGCTTGAGGGCCGAGTTCTTCGCGCCCGACACGGCCACCTCGCCCGCCAGCGTGTTGTTGCCCTCCACGATGATGATTTCTTCGGCCATGGATGCTCCTCCGTGCCCGCGAAGGCGCGCGGGCCGTTTCGTCTATGATGAGGCGCCCATTGCGCGGCGCGCCGGAAGTTCCCAGACGCCATTATAAAAAGCCGAGGCCCGCATGGCGCGGGCCTCCACAACGAAAGCAGAAGGGACGAATAGGGGAGAAGGTCGGCGCCAAGGGGCCTTGCGGCGTCAAGAAGATCCGGCGGCCGTCAGGCGCCGGAACCTTATTCGCCCAGAACGAAGCGCTTGAAGTCGGCGATCTTGATGGAGCCGCCCAGGCTCTTGGCCACCTCGGCGGTGTAGTCGGCCACGGTCTGGTCGGGGTTCTTGACGAACGCCTGCTCGGTCAGCGTGTTCTCCTTGAAGAACTTCTCCAGGCGGCCGGTGGCCATCTTCTCCTGGATGGCCTCGGGCTTGCCGGACTCGGCGGCCTGCGCCATGTAGATGGACTTCTCATGCTCCACGATGGCCGGATCCACGGCCTCGCGGTTCGCGGCCACCGGCGAGGCGGCGGCCACCTGCATGGCCACGTCGCGGCCGTAGGCCTTGAAACCGTCGGAAGTCGGGTCGATGCCCTCCACGTCGAAGCGCACGAGCACGCCGATCTTGCCGCCGCCGTGGATGTAGGACGACACGGCGCCGCCCTTCTCCACCGCGAAGCGGGCCAGCTGGATGTTCTCGCCCAGCGTGTGGATGGCGTCGGTCACCACGGCCTCCACCGTCTCGCCCTCGGCGTCGGCGGCCTTGAGGGCCTCCAAGTCGGCGGGGTCGGCGGCCAGGGCGGCCTTGGCGATCTTCTCGGCATAGGCCTTGAACGTGTCGTTCATGCCCACGAAGTCGGTCTCGCAGTTGAGTTCGACCACGGCGCCGGCCGTGGCGTCGTCGGAGACGATGGCCATGACCGTGCCCTCGTTGGTGGCGCGGCCGGCCTTCTTGGCGACAGCGGCCAGGCCGCGGGTGCGCAGCACGTCGACGGCCTTGGCCATGTCGCCCTCGGCCTCGACGAGCGCCTTCTTGCA
>NZ_CBDTNW010000160.1:0-12108 GCF_965361815.1 Rubneribacter sp. | reverse complement strand
CGGAACCCGCGAGGTCACGGGCCGCATCCTGCTCATGGACGGGCGCCGTGTGCTCGCGCCCGGCGAGCGGGCGCTCGCCCAGCTGCGCTTGGACGAGCCGCTCCCCGTGCGCTGGCGCGACCGCTTCGTCGTCCGCTCGTACTCCCCCGTGCACGTGATGGGCGGCGGGACCGTGCTGCACGCCCGCCCGCGTCGGACCACCACGCTCACCGACGCGCGCCGCGCGCTGCTCGAGGCGCTGCGGGTGGAGGACGAGGCCGCCGCGGCGCGCGCGGCCTTCTCGCTCGAACCTTGCCCGGTGACCGCAAGCGAGCTCGCCTGCGCCTCGGGCCTCGATGAGCGGGCCGCCCTCCGCGAGCTTTCGGCGCTCGCAGAGGGCGGGGAGGCCGTCGCGCTCCCGGCGAGGGACGGGCAGGCGCGCTTCGTCGCGCGCCGGCAGCTCCAAAAGCATTGCGCCGCCATCGAGAACGCCCTTTTGCGCTTCCATGCCGAAGAGCCCGACGCGCCGGGCATCGCCAAAGACGCGCTTCGCCGCCGCTGCCTGCCCAGGACGGACGCCGCGTGCTTCGACGCGTTGCTGGCCTTCGCGGCCGAGCGCGGCCTGGCAACCGTGGAGGGCGGCCAGGCAAGCCACCCCAAAGCAGGCGCGGGCGCCCGCAAGCGCGAGGAGGAGGCCGCCGAGCAGCTTGCCGCGGCGCTGGCTGCAGCAGCGGGCGCGCCGCCGAGCATCGCCGAGCTTGCGTCCGAAAACGGCATGGAGCCCGCCGTCGCGCGCCGCGCGCTCGGAGCGCTTGAGAAGCAGGGGCGCGTCCGGCGCGTCGGCCAGGACTTCTGCTTCGATGCCGCGGCGCTGGCCGCATTCGAAGAGGCCGTGCGAGGGCGCCTGGCCGCCGGTCCCGCCACCGCCGCCGAGCTCAAAGACGCCATGGGCACGAGCCGCAAGTACGCCATCCCCCTGCTGGAGTTCTTCGACGCGCAAGGGATCACGCGCCGCAAGGGCGATCTGCGCACGCTGAACGCGCGGTGAGGGAAGCGGCGCCGGAATCGCCGGGAAGGCCGGACTCGACACCGCGCACGGCTCCCCGCAGGCGTGTTGGCCCACACAGGCGCGCTGGTTCCCGCAGGCGCGCCGGTCCGCGCCTTTCATGGAAAAGCGCGGATGCGGCATCCGCTTGCGCTATCATGGTCGCACGCCGCAGCAGGCGCATCGCATCGCGAACGCGGAGATGGATGGGTCCTGGTGGGCCCCACGGCCTTCAAAGCCGCTGTGAGGCGCGCAGAACGTCTCGGGTGCGTTCGATTCGCACGCATCTCCGCCACCTCGCCAAACGCCGCGCCCTCCGCACGCCGCCCCCGCAGCGTTTCTCGCTTCTCGCTCTCCGTTCCAGCCCGGCCTCGCGGCACCTCTCGCCCTCTTGTGCCAGCTCAGCCTTACAGCATCTCTCGCCTTCCCCGTTCCAGCACAATTTCGCAAGAAGTTCTGAACCGTGCGAACTCTGCTGGGGCTTGCGAGCCAAGCGCAAGTCGCTGCGGTAGGCGGCAGCCGACGAGCAGGAAGAGCCGCAGCGAAGACCGAGGGGCGCACCGCGACCGGCAAGCGCGGCGAAGCGCGCCCTCGGCCGATGGCACGGGAGGCCGCCAAACGAGGCGATGCGGCCGAGCACTCCGCAGACGCGCGGGGGCGCCTCAGCAGTTTCCCACCAGCACGTCATCGAGGCGCCGCCGCGCCACGTCGGCCAGCCGCCGGAGCGTCGCCGGCGGCGTGGGCGGCCGGTCGGTCATGCGATGACAAGGAAAGAACCTGGTCAGATGATACGGAATGGACGGATCGAGCGAAGCGAGCCACGCTGCGGCGGCATCGATGGCGGCATGATCGTCGTTCAGCCCGGGAACGACGAGCGTCGTCACCTCCAGATGGCAGGTCGGGCACGCAGCCAGCGCCTCTATCGTGCGCCTGACGGCGTCGAAGTCGCCCCCCACCAGATCGTAGAATTCCTGGCTGAACCCCTTGAGGTCGATGTTGGCCGCGTCGATGAGCGGCAGAAGCTCCTTTACGACCCCCTCGCTCGCCATGCCGTTGCTCACAAGCACGTTCGCCAGCCCCGCCTCGTGCGCAAGCCGGCCCGCATCGCGCACGAACTCGTGGCACACGAGCGGCTCGTTGTAGGTGTAGGCGATTCCCACGTTGCGCGGACGCGCCCGAAGCGCCAGATCGACGAGGGCCTCCGGACTCACTTCGCGCCAGCGCGCCTCCTTTGGGCCCGCGCACGCGATGTCGGCATTCTGGCAGAACGGGCAGGCCAGATTGCAGCCGTAACCGCCCACGGACAGCACGTTCGACCCGCTCCTCCAGCGTGCGAGCGGCTTCTTCTCCACCGGATCAAGGGCGAGCGCCGTCAGGCGGCCGTACCCCTCGCACACCACGCGCCCGCCGCGCGCCACGCGGGCGCGGCATCGGCCCCGCTGCCCTTCGGCAAGCGAGCAAGCGTGCGGGCACGCATCGCAGACGACGCGCCCTCCGTCGGAAGCGGCCGGCGCGCAACGCCCGGCTTCAGGCGGGACCGGCCCGTGACCCGGCGCGCGGCGCTCGGATCCGCAAGGACGCCCCGCCCCATACGCGGAACCGAAGGGCGCGCCCCGTCCGTCAACCCCCTCGCCATCAACCACGGCGCGCCTCCCCTCCGCGCGTGTGGCGCACCACCTCGAAGCGCTCAAGCATCACGTCGTCGTCGGCAGGATCGATACCCGCCTTGCGCTTGGCGATGGCCAGCTGCTCCTCCACCGTATCCACGCCTTCGAGGTTCGGCAGCAAAAGCCCGCGCCGGCGGCCCTTCGAGACGATGACGCCCCAGCGTGCGGGATCAAGTTCGGCAGCCGAGCCGACGCGCATCGGCGGGCGCAGCACGTCCACCGAGTACTCCAGGTCATCCAACTCGTCGGCGCGTACAGGCGAAAAACGCGGATCCTCGCTCGCGGCGGCCACGGCGTTGCGAAGGATCTCATCGGCCACGCAGCCGGTGACCGGCTCGACGGTGCCGATGCAGCCGCGCAGCGCGCCGTGCGCATGCAGCGACACGAACGCGCCCGCGCGCTCGTCCAGAAGCTCGGGCGGCAGGCTGGCAGGCCGGTCGATGGGGCGGCCCGTGCGCACGAACCCCTCCACGCTCGCGCGGGCGAGCGCCACGTACGCGTCGGCTGCGCCCTCCCCCACCGCGCCGAACACGGCCTCGGCCTCCGTCGCCCCCGCAGCGCCTCCCTCGCGCCCCTCCACTTCGAACGCGGCCACGGCATAGCCCACGCCGAAGGGACCCTCGTAGCTCAAAAGCTCATGCGAGAAAGGAACCCCCTCGAGCGCACCCGCCATGACCTGGAACGAGCGCAGCCCGCATTCTGCGGCGGCATCGGCGAACGCCCCGTCGATGTCGAAAAGCCCTTCGAGATCTCCTGCGGAAAGAAGCGCCGTCACGTCGCGGTCGAACACGGGCCCTTCCGGCGCGAAGCCGTAGGGACCGTCGGCCGCAAGCTTGTGGGACAGATCCCCGCTCGCCACGAGCACGCACCTGCGCCCCGCATCGGACGCCGCCTCGGCAATGCAGCGCCCGAGCGCGCGATGCGACGCAGGAGAAAGGCCCGACAACCCCGCGCGCACCACGCGAAACCCGTCGCACGCCTCGTGCAGGAAGAGCAGCGGCACAAGCGTCCCGTGATCAAGCTCGGCGTCCCCCATGCCGCTTCCGCAAACGGGCGCGCCGTGCTTGCGCGCGCACGCGGCTATGGCGGCCACCAGCTCCTCGTCGTAGCGCACGACTGCTTGCGCGCCCCGGGCGCCGAAACGCCCCATGTCGCCGCGCGCGGCCTCACCGGTTGACAGGCAGAAGCAGTCCCGAAACGCAGGCGCATGCGGCGAGACCACCACAACGGTGTCGGGCGCATGCGCGGCCACGCGGCGCGCCACCTCGCGGTAGGCGTCGAGCGTGGCCTGGATGGCACGCTCCTGCCCAAGGCCCACCTTTGGCACGGCGAGCGGCGGATGCGGAACGACGTAAGCGGCGACGATGCCCATGATCTGCTCCTTTCGCGCAGCAATCCCGCGCCCATTGTAGCACCCGGGCAGCCGACGGCGCGAAGGCGGCGGGACGGCCGTTGACAAGCCGGGCCGCGCCCGTCAGCCCGCCGGGAACGCCGAGGACGCAAAGCCGATGACGATGAAGCCCACGACCTCGCACAAAACGAAGGCCGCAAGCTCCTGCCCGCGCGTGAGCCGGGCGAGCGCGGAAAGGCGCCGTTTGAGCGGCCGTCGGTCCGAAACCAGGTAGAACACGGGGCAGAACACGAAGACGAACAACGCGGAGTAGCTGATGGCGCGCCGGGCGGCGGGCATCGCCTCCGCGGCGGAACCAGGCGTCGGAAAGAGCACGATGCCCACCGAGACCGCAAGGAACAGCAGCGTTGCGGCGAGCACCACCACGTTCCACGCCGCGCCCGCCGCCGCAGAGCGCCCGTCCCAAAACCCCTTGCGGCGAAGCAAGCCCTCCCCATGCGCGCCGTCCGGCAACATTCCGGAAGGCGCGCACGCGTCCTTGCCCGGCAGCGCCCCGGAAAACTCGGACGAGGCGGCGCCGCACGGAGGCAAGCCCACCGGCGCATCGCCGCCCACCCGCGAGGCGGGATCGGGCGCAGGCGGGAAAACGGGCGCGCTCGACCCCGCCTCCAGCGCGCCGACAGCTTCCAGGAAGGCCCGCTTCGCCTCGGCCGCCGACTGGTAGCGCTCGGCCGGATCAAGCTCGGCGGCCCGCCGGATCACGGCTCGCAGCGCCTCGGGCACCTCCGCGCAAGCGTAGCCCCTCGCGCGCGCCTCGGCGTCGGGCGTGCGCTCGGTCAGGCAGAAGTAGAGCAGAAGCCCCAAAGCGTACACGTCGCTTCGCTCGTCGGTTTGGCCGAAGCCGAACTGCTCGGGCGGCGCGTAGGCCCGCGTACCCAGATGACGGGTGTCCGTCTCGGCTCCTTCGTTAAACGAGCGGGCAATGCCGAAGTCGATGAGCGCAAGGCCGCCCGGCGCGAGCATGACGTTGGACGGCTTGAGGTCGCGGTGGATGAGCGGCGGGTCGAATCCCTCGTGCAGCTCGCTCACCGCATCGCACAAAGGCGGGAACACCTCGCGGGCCAAAGCCACCGAGGGATCGCGGCGATACACCGCCTCGGCAAGCGTCTCGCCCCGCACGTGCTCCATGACCACGATGCGGCGCTCGCCTACGGTGTAGCATTCCAGGACGGAGGGCAGGTGCAGAAACCTCCGCCCCGCGCGTTGGGCTTTCCAAATGCGTTCATATGCGGCGCCCAGCCCTTCGCCTTCCAAGTACTTGCGCACGTAGGGCCCCTGTTCGGAGCCGTTCGCGCCCACGAAGTACACGCGCTGGGTGGTTTCGGAGGGGCTGCGCTTGAGCACGGCGTCAACCCGGTAGCACCCGTCGCGGGCAAGGGAGTCAAGATGTTCAGCAAGTTCGTCGGACATGATGGGATATGGTAGCAGACCGGCCCGACGGCGAAAGCCCTGCAAAAGGCCAGACGCCCGAAGCGCAGACGCCAGCGGAGCCCTTCAACAGATCGTCTCCTCGCCGAAACGGTAAAGCCCCTCGTCCGCCTTCTGCAACGAGCACCCGCGGTCAAGGCAGAAAATGATGATGGCGTCACGGCGGTTCTTGCAGTACAGCTCGTTGGCCCCCGCCGCCTGCAGAAGTCGGTTCGCCTCCCTGAGCGAAAGCCCCATCGCGAACGCCAGCTGCAGCACCTTGTTGCGCGACGCACCGCGCTGCCCCATGAATATCTGGTAGCCGAACGTGTCGTTGAGTCCCGCACGCCGCACCACCTCGGCGCGCTCAAGGCCCTTCTCCTCGAGCAGCTGCTGAAGATAGCCCGACAAGGTGCGCCGCGCAAGCCGATGGCGGTCGGCGAACGCGCGCGGATCGGACGCCTCCAACAGCTCCTCCAACAGCTCCTCGGTCAACGGCTCCTCCACGCGGCGCTTCCTTCTCCTTCGCTTTTTCCGTACCGGGTCCATGGTAGCAGACAGAGTGCGGGACGAGCCGTCGAAGCGCCCCGTCCCGCGCGCCGTCTCCTCCTCGTTAGCGATCAGAAGCCCGTCACGTCCGCAAGCTCGAAGCTTGCAGGGGGTTCGTCGCCGTTCACGGAGGCGATGGCCTCGAACTTCCACGACACGCCGTCGGCAAGGCTGCTCGTGTTGCCCCAGGCGGTTCCTATCTGGGCACCCGACGCGTCCTTGAGGACGTATTGCACCTGCACGTACCCGAAGTCCTTCCCCGAGGTGTTCGTCAACGTCCCCGTTATGGCATACATTCCGTAGCCCTTGTCGACAAGCTGCTCGTCGGCCACCGCGTACTTCTCGGCATCCTGCTGCGCGGCCCCCTCGTCGGCCGCGGGCGAATTCGAAGCCGCGGACCCGTCCTCGGTCGTAACGGGGTTGGCGTTCTCGTCGACGGCGTCCACCAGCGCGCCGCAGGAGGCGAACGACACCAGGATGGACACCACGCACACGACAAGCCCCGCGATGGCCAAACCCCTCCCCCTCCGAGCGCCTTTCGCCGACACCGCGATGCCCACAATGCCGAAGATGACGCCGAGCAGACCGGCCACCACCGAGAAGCTGTTGAGAAGGGGGATGAACGACACGAGAAACGCCACGACGCCCAAAACAAGCGACGTCACCGCCAGAGCCGACAAAGGCGCCGGCTGCCCGCTGAAACCACGATCTTGCTGCATTGTCTTCCTTTCCTCTGAGGATCGATGCCCTTTTTCCAAGCGCAGTCGCATATGTTAGGGAAAGGGGAAGCGAAAAACATTAGCTCGCAGCTAAGATCCGACGAAAGGGGCGCACGCCGCACCCCAGCCGCCATCTTGCGGCATCACCTCGCAAGACGGCGGCAAAGAGGCAGAAATCCCTTAGTCAGGCGATACTCGAGGAGCTTTTTATGCGACGCGCGCACAGCGTCGGGCATAAGGAGGATGCCGAAGGCTTCTGCGGGCACGCTGTCGATGAGCGCGTAGATAGCTTCCATGTCCACCGCCTCTACGAAGCGGAGTATCGCCGCGTTCAGATCAGGGTTGCTCGTGGCCGCCATGTAGTCGAATGGATGGATGGCGCTTCCCTTGCCGTCCTCCGTCGGGAGCCGATAGCACGACACATTGGTGCCGAACGCGTCCTGCTCAACTTCGGCCTCGCCAGCCAGGCGGCTTTCAGCAAGCGAAGGACTGCGCTTGCTGAACAACGAACTACCCAGATCGTATACCGGCGCCAATTCGTACGAACGATCCGGCCCCATGAGCAACCCCCAGTTGCCATTGTTGCGATCAGGGTTTTTAATGAAGGCGTCCACCACGAACATGTCCCAGAACCGTTCGCGCACGCCGGGAACCGAACGCAGCAACTCCGATGTTTCGATGGTCGCCAGCACATCCCCCAAATACACGCTCTCGCCATCAGACGGTGCGGAGCTGAACCCCGCATCGTCATCCGATAGAGCGTTCTTGATCTCTTTGAATTCGAAAAGACGCTTGTCAGGGTAAGTGAAATCTCGGCACGCGCACACGATCTTCCCCGCACGGTAGCCAAGCCGCGTTTCGTGCGCAGGAATGCCAAGCGACGCATACATCTGCGATCCAAGGTACTCCGAAACCGGACTTGAGGTGTAGGGAGGCAGATGTTTTCCCCGCAGGTCGCGCGTGGTGCGGGGGTACTTCGCAATCCACGGTTCGCCGTCTATGAGGATGCCCTCCTTCTGACCGGCACGCCCGCCGTAAAACAACCCGCTCTTTTCGCACTCGCGCAGATCGGCAATCTCGATCATAGCCCGCACCTCCTCATCATTCACCGCGCTCCCGCAGACCAGTCCCAAGCAATACGCGATTGTACCAGAAAGCCTTCACGCGAAAACACACGGAAAAGTAGCGCGCTATAAGTTGATTTCAGGTTGCTTTCACATATCTTTGATTTTTTCAAACTCCCCCTCCGCAACCTGTTCACCTGTCGGTTCTTCATCTGCAATGAAAAGTTTTATAGCATTTTTGGCAATAACAGTAGTAGTAGCCACATCAAACGCACCGCCAATGACACCACCCGCAACGGGAATCATTTTTCCTAAATTGATAGCTCCTTTCTCGCCAAACTTGGTGAGCAGGCGAAAACCAACACGCTGATTGATTTTAGTGAGTGTTGCACCTGGAACCTTCTTCAAGGCCGCAGTAAGCGTCTTAGTACCTATCTGGATGCCAACTTCTTTCACCGCATCAGTGATAGCCGTACCCGTAAGGCACATATAAACAAGGGTTTGAACTTGGTCGGAGCGAACGTCATAGCCTCCAATTTTGGCAATAGCTGCCACCATGCGCATCTGAACATAAAGAACACTACCGATATTGGCAGGAATAGCAACCGGAAGCGTGATCAATCCACCAAGACCCGTGACAAAACCAGATGTTCCGCACTTAAGAACCTGATATTTAGCAAGTTCCTTCGCCGCTTGCTCAGGGGTGCTGTATTTGCTCGCGTAGTCATTGGCAAACTCATCAATTGAACGACTGACTTTCGGAATGCCGTTGAGAGCCTTGTCGTAGATGGCAGCAAGAACATTTGCTGCCTTTTCCTCGGTCAATTCCTTGTCAACGCCAGCTTTGTTCTCCTCTTCCATAAACCTCTCCTATCGAACAACCTACGAAATCACGCAATCGCAAACCTGCAAACAGCGCGCCCTACTCCCCCTCCACGCGGCCGCGGTGCGCTTTCAGCTGGGCGCGGCGGCGTTTGTCGGCCAAACGGCGCTCGCGGCTGCGACGCGGAACGGAGGTGGGGCGCCGCTTCTTGGGAGGTGCGGCCCTGCGCGCGAACTCCTCGCGCAGCTTCTGCAGGCAAAGGCGCCGGTTGCGAAACTGGCTGCGCGACTCCCGCGACACCGCCGTCACGCCGCTCGGCCGGTGCGTCATGCGCACGGCCGAGTCCGCGGTGTTCACGCACTGCCCGCCCGGCCCGCTTGCATGGAAGGCCCGCACGTCGCAGTCGCGCTCTATCTCGTCAAGCTCCTGGGCCGCCCAGCGGGCGAAGTCGCGATATGTCGGCTCTTCGGCATCCATGGGGCCATGATAGCGCAAAATCCCCGCGCGCCGCCCATGTGCCGCACCTGCGCGCATCGCGTTCGGGCGCGAACACGCGACTCGGGATCGCTCATCCAAAGTTACCAGGCCCCCCGCGCCGGTGGCGAGAAATGACCGAAGTCGGAACAGATCGCGTTTCCCCTCTCGTATAGAACAAGGAAAACACCTGGTCGGCGATTATGCGATGTGACCGAATGGCTCTTTTGGACCGCTTCATCTTCCGACTTCGGTCATTTCTCGCCACTTAGGCGACCCACCGCTTTCGAAACCACATCCAAGCGTGCAAGAAGGCACTCGAAGGTCTTTGAGGACGTGTCCGCAAAGACCTTTCGAAACCGCAGCCGGACGCGCATGAAGGCGCGGCGGTCCTGCACACGATGCCGCCGAGGCGCCTTCCAACGGCGCAGCCTCCAAAGCACGCCCGCGTGGCAGGCCGGCCTCGCCCAGCGCGCATCGCGCCCTGCGAAAGATCGCATCCCCGAATGCGCAGGGTTTCGGAGGCTGCGCCCCCGCGCCCCCGCCCCAAGCAGGAACGCAGGCCCATCACAAAGGCCGGGCCCCGACACGCGCGAGGGGCGCCCGCAGGCGCCCCTCGTCTAGTCCTCTATGCCGTCGGTTTGGCGGATGAGTTTGCGCTTGATCTTGCCGCCGATGGTCTTGGGCAGCTCGTCGGTGAACTCCACGATGCGCGGGTACTTGTAGGGCGCGGTCGTGTGCTTCACGTGCTCCTGCAGCTCGCGCACCAGATCATCAGACGGTTCCCAGCCCCGCGCGAGTACCACGGTGGCCTTCACCACCTTGCCGCGGATGGGGTCGGGCGCGGCCGTGACGGCGCACTCCACCACCGCGGGATGCTCGATGAGCGCGCTTTCCACCTCGAAGGGCCCAATGCGGTAGCCCGAGCACTTGATCACATCGTCGTTGCGCCCCACGAAGAAGCAGTAGCCGTCCGAATCGCGCCACGCCATGTCGTGCAGGTTGTAGTACGCCCCGCCCACGGCCTCGCGCGTGCGCTCCGGTTCGCGGTAGTAGCCCACAAAGAGTCCCGGCGGGTACGCCTCGCGCAGGCCGGTGACGCAGATGGCGCCCTCCTCGCCGTCGGGCACCTCGCACCCGTCCTCGTCCAGAAGCTTCACGTTCAGAAGCGGCGAGGGCTTGCCCATGGAACCCGGGCGCGGCTCGATCCAGGGGAAGGTGGCCAACAGCACCGGCCCTTCCGTCTGGCCGAATCCCTCGCGGATCTTCTTGCCCGTCAAGCGCTCCCACTGGATGGTCACCTCGGCGTTCAAAGGCTCGCCCGCCGTGGCGAAGTTTTGCACGCTCGACAAATCGTAGGCCGCCACGTCCTCCTGCAGCATGAAGCGGTACATGGTGGGCGGCGCGCAGAACGTGGTCAACCGATAGTCCTGGATCTTCTGCAAAAGCTTGGTCGGCACGAACTTGTCCATGTCGTAGGCGAAGATGGTCGCGCCGCAGATCCACTGGCCGTAGATCTTGCCCCAGCCGAACTTCGCCCAGCCGCTGTCGGTCACGGACATGTGCAGCGCGTCCTCCCGCACCTGCTGCCAGTAGCGCGCGGTGATGATGTGCCCCAAGGGATGCGCGAAATTGTGGCACACGGCCTTCGCAAGCCCTGTGGTGCCGGAGGTGAAGTAGATGAGCATGATGTCCTTGCTCGTCACGCCCTCCTCGCCCGTCGGGCGCGCAAACTCCTCCGACTCGCCCTCGATGAGCGCATCGAACGACGTCCACCCCGCGCGCTCGCCGGCCACCAGCACGCGCTCGCGGATGGAGGGCGATTCGGGCAGCGCCTCCTCCATCTGCCCGCACACGTAATCGTCGTTCACGCACACGACCATCTTCACCTGCGCGCTCTCGGCGCGGTAGACGATGTCTTTCTTCGTGAGCTGCAACGACGCGGGGATGATGGTGGCGCCCAGCTTGCACAGCGCCACGGCGCACACCCAGTACTCCCAGCGCCGCCGCAAAATCATCATGACCACGTCGCCCTTGCCGATGCCCAAGCGGCGAAACGCGTTGGCCGCCCGGTTCGACAGCCGGGAGATGTCGGTGAACGTGAACGTACGCTCCTCGTCATGGTCGTCGCACCACACAAGCGCGCGCTTCTCAGGCTCCACGCGCGCCCATTCGTCCACCACGTCGAAGCCGAAGTTGAACGCCTCGGGCACGTCGATCTGGAAGTTCTCGTAGAAGTCCTCGTAGGAGTCGAAATCGATGCGGGGACAGTATTTCTTCAGAATGTGGTCCACTGGTCGTGCGTTCCTCTCGTCCTACTCGGCTATTATCGTTACGAATTTCGCGGGCACGTCGCCGGCGCAGCGCTGGCCGTGCGGGTGCTCGGGGTTGAAGTAGATGCTGTCGCCGGGATGCAGCTCGAACTCCTTGTCCTCCCAGGTGACGATGACCGTGCCCTCGAGCACCAGGTTGAACTCCTGCCCCGAGTGGCACACGAGCTTCGCAGGCGCGTCGGAGGGGTCGAGCACCACGAGCAGAGGCTGCATGACCTTGCCGGTGTAGCGCCATGCGAGGTCCTCGAAGTGGTACTCGGGATTGCGATCGACCTCGCGGCCCTCGCCCCAACGCACCACCTGGTAGGTGTCGAGCTTCGCCGCCGTGCCCGTGAGGATCTCGGTGAACTCCACGCCGAAGTGGTGCGCCATGTGGTAGATGGCGCTGATGGGCACGTCCTCGCCCGTCTCCTCCCAACGCAGGTACGTCTCGAGCGGCACCTCCAGCTCGGCCGCCATGTCCTCGGCGCGCACGTCGCACGCTTCGCGCAGACCCTTGATGCGCAGGCCTATCTCGGCCAGTTCAGCTACCATGCGAACCCCTTTCCGCTCCATAGGTCCATATCAGTCAGCGAGGCTCCCCGCAGCGCCCGAGATCGCCCCGTTTCGCAGCCGAGCGCGCTTCGCGCATGCCGAA
>NZ_CBDTNW010000159.1:0-6536 GCF_965361815.1 Rubneribacter sp. | reverse complement strand
TTGCGCGGGCGACGCGTCCTTGCCATCTTGCGTCTGAACCTCTATATTACGTGTGTTATATTACAGTTGTTATATATGGTTGACAGGCGAAGGAGGGACGATGCCGGAGCAGAAGGTGAGGCGGGAGGACGTGCTTGACGCGGCGCTTTCCATCGTGCGGGAGCAGGGCGAGTCCGCGCTGAGCGCCCGGGCGGTGGCCGAGCGCGCGGGATGCTCGGTCCAGCCGATCTACAGCCAGTTCGGCGACATGGGCGGGCTTGTGCGTGCGCTGTACGACCACGCGCGCGCATGGGTGGTCGCCTACAACCGCGAGCACGAGCGCGCTGGCGCCAGCCCCTTCGAGGCGAACGGGCTGGCGCATCTGCGCCTGGCGCGCACCGAGCGCAACCTGTTTCATTTCCTGTACCTGTCGCCGCACATGGGGGCGACAGGCTTCGCGGAGGTGTACGACAGCGTGGCGATCGACGGCGTGCAGCGGTGCATAGAGGAGCTGGGAGGGCTTTCTCCCGAGGCCGCGCGCGAGCTGTACCTGGACATGATCGTGTACGTGCACGGCATGGCCGCGATGCTGGCCACGGGCGCGGAGCTTTCCGACGAGGAGCTGGTCGCGCGCATGGGGGAGGCGTTTCGCTGCTTCGTCGCGCCAAGGAAAGGAGGTATGTGATGGTCATGAGCGGTGTTTCGCGCGAGGCGTCCGCCGATTCGGAGCGAGCGCTTCGCACGGGGCGCTCGGGCGGGGCGGGCCGTTCGGGAAGGCTTGTCATCTTCGACGCGGGAGAGGGGGAAAAGGAGGCGTTCGCAGAAGGGTTCGGCCCATGCGACGTGCTGTTTTCCGCCACGCCTTTGGTGCGGACGTGCACGGGATGCTTCGGATGCTGGACGCGGACGCCGGGCGTGTGCGTGCTGCGCGACCGCTGCTCCGAGGTGCCGTCCCTCATGGCGCGCGCCGAGGAGCTGGTGCTGGTGAGCCCAGTGGCGTACGGAGGCTATTCGCGCAACGTGAAGGCCGTCCTCGAGCGCTCCATCGGCTACCTGCTGCCGTTTTTCCGGATGGCGGACGGCGAGATGCACCACGCCCTGCGCTACCCCGGCGCGCTGCGCCTGGTCGCGCACTTTTACGGGCCGCGCTCGGCGGCTGACGAGGACCTGGCGCGCAGGCTTGTTGCCGCGAACGCGGAGAACCTTGGCGCGTCGGCGTGCGCGGCGTTTTTCCATGAAGATGCGCGCGAAGCGAAGGAGGCGTTCGTATGAAGGTTGTCATGCTGTGCGGAAGCCCGCGGGGCGCGAAGGGGAATTCGGCGTACCTGCTGGACGGGCTTGGGCGCCTGCTGGGCGACCGCGTATCGTACGAGACGGTGCGCGTGACGCCGGGGCCGTCCGCGGCCAACGAGGACGCGGCCGCGAAGGCGGCCGGATGCGACGCGCTGGTGATGGCGTTTCCGCTCTATGTGGACGGGGTGCCCGCAGGTTTGCACGAGGCGCTTGCGCGCATCGGCGAGCGCGTGCGGGAGGCCGGGACGTCGCCTCGGGTGTACGCGGTGGTGAACTGCGGGTTTTTCGAGGCGCGCCAAAACGGGCTGGCCATCGAGATGATCTGGAGCTGGTGCGAGGCGAACGGCCTTGCGCGCGGGCGCGCCGTGGCGGTGGGCGGCGGCGAGATGTGCCGGGCCGCGCCGCTGGGGCATGGACCCGCGAAGGACCTGGGCCGCGCGCTTGCCCAGCTGGCCGACGACGTGGCCGCAGGAGGGGAGGGCGATGCGCTGTGCGCGCAGCCCAACTTCCCGCGCATCCTGTACCGCCTGGGCGCGCGCTTTCTGTGGCGCAAGCAGGCGAAGGCCAACGGGCTGAGCCCGCGCGCCCTCAAACGGCGCCCGGCCAACCTGTGAGGGTGCGCGAAGGGCCCCTTCCGGACGCGGTTCATTGTTTGCAAGGGGGTTGGGGAATGAACCGAGTCCGGGAGGGGCCCTTCGCAGCGGGGCGAGCGGTTCGCAGCCGGCGGGCGCGGTGTGCGCCGACCGGCTGCGAAGGGCGTTTGGGCCGCTAGTAGAACATGAACACGCTCGCTCCCACGTTGTAGAAGGCCACGCGCAGGCAGATGGCGCCTGCCAGGGTTGCGACCAGGGCTATCGATCCCCAGATCTTCCAAGCCGCGCCGTCGGCTCCGCGCTTCGCGACGAGGCAGGCCGCAAGCGGCGCGAGCGCTCCAACGACGACGGCCCCTATCCACAGAAGCGGCGCCTGGTCGCCGACGATGGCCGCGATGTCCATCGGGCCGTTCGCGGGATGGGTGGGATCGAAATGATAGCCGACCTGCGCGAAAGACGAGGCCGAGAATTGCAGGTGCAGGGCGAAGGCGATGGTGGCGAGGGCGTTGACGATGCCGCCGATCACCGCGGGAAAGCCCATGCCCCCTCCGGGTTGGGTCCTGTCCTCGGCCGTTCGAGAGGAAATGAGGGCGAAGCTCGCCGGCCCCAGGACGCACGCCTCGCCGAGCACCGCCAGGATCCAGAGGACGGAGTTCCATGCGGGGCGCGCGGGCATGGTGTAGCTGTGCGCCATGACGACGATCAGCGCCACGGACGCCGCAAGCGACACGGCCGCGAGCCATTTGGGCACGGCGCCTTTGCGCAGGAGCGCAAAGCACGCCACCATGAGGGCGACCACCGCGACGATGGCGATGAGCTCCTGCGTGATGCCGGATGTGAGGTGCCCGAATCCGTTGAAGATGCGCTCCCAATGCTCAAGATGGAAGAACACCGCGACGCCGCCGACGGCGAGCAGGACGACGGAGGCCGCCAAAGACGGCATCTGCGCTCGCTCGCCCCTTCCGAGCAGCGTTGCCAGGCTCTGCGTTCCAAACAGCCCCGCGCTCCACGCGACAAGCGTGGTGAACAGGATCAAAGGCCATTGCAGCTCCATCACTCATCTCCTCCCTTCCAGTCGCGGTTGCGCAGGATGTACACAAACGACGGGTTGTTGCCCGCGTTGGGCAGATGGTGCACGTCGGATGCGGTCCACGGTTTGCTCGTGTCGGTGATGGGCCGGAAGTTCCCGTCGCCGTCCGGAGGGCCGACAAACGTCTCGATGCCCTGCTCGAGGTCACCGAAGAACCGCGCACGTCCTCCGCACTGCCGTACGCATTCGGGCAGCTCCCCCTGGGCGGTTTTCTGCTCGCACAAGGTGCACTTCTCCACCACGCGCTCGGCCTCGTTGAGGTAGCGCACCCCGTAGGGACAGGCCCTGGCGCAGAACTGGCAGCCGATGCACTTGGACTTGTCCACTTGCACGGTGCCGTCCTCAAGCTTGTGCGAGGCGCCCGTGGGGCATCGTGCGCGGGCTGTTCGCGAGCCGCGGGGTGCGCCCACTGTACCGGCCCGTGTTCTTGCAGGCGGTGCAGGATTTTCCCACGCTTGACATAACCGACAGCATTCTCGTTGTCGAGCGGTCCATCCTGCAGCAGCAACCGCTCGGCGGCGCTTATCGGGTGCTTCCCTTCGTCGAGGAGGACGCGTGCTTTCCGTTTTACGCCGTGTTCCGCGCCGATGCGCAGGACGCCGCGCTCCAACGTTTCGTCAAGGCGCTGAAGGACGAGGCGAAAAAAGGCGTTTGATCTGGCTACGTCGGCAGGTCCACGAGCGCGTAGGTGTCGATGTTTTGGCGCTGGTGCAGGACGCGGTAGACGGTGAGCGTCGTGTCGTCGAAGCGGTAGTACACGATGTAGGGGCGTGCGAGGACGGTGCGGTACTCGGTGTGGCCCAGCTCGTCCATGCGCACGCGTCCCCCGCTGTCGGGGAAGGCGCGCGCATGCGCGACGGCGTTGTCGATGCGTTTGACGGCATCGAGCGCCGCCTGGGGCGATCTACGTTCCACGCCCAGGTAGATGGCGATGGACTCGCGGTCGAGGTGGGCGCGCGGGCGCCAGACGAGGTTGAGCATCAGTGCGCCTTCTCGGGCGCGTACTCGATACCCCACAGCGCGAAGATCTCGCGCATCTTCGCGTCCGATTCCTTTGCTGAGACGGCTTCGGGGCGGTAGCGCTCCTCTATTTCGGCCTCGCGCAGGGCCAGGTACACCCGGTTGCGCCGCTCGGCCGATTCGTACGCGCCGCTGTCCATGAGCACGTAGGAGGCCACGCCGTTTTTGGTGAGCACCACGGGTTCCTGTGTTTCGGTGGCTTGCGTGCACACGTCGTTGAGCTGGGTGCGCAGGTCCGTGATGGGCCGGATGACGGGAAGCGGAGCGGCGATGGCTGGCATGGTTCCTCCGATCTTTCGATGTGATGAATAACATACAGTATTATGTATTGAATTCCTAGTGCAAATTCCTTGGGCTGGAAAATGGAAAACGTTCTTGACCCTTACGTTACGTGAGGGTGTAGGCTGGTGCCACGACGTCGGGAAGGGGTGCGTGATGGAACGGGAGAGGCGGGAGGGTCCGCGGCGGGCGGAGGGGGCGAGGTGGCCGGATGACTCGAGGCGATTAGAAAGCGAGGGGCGAGCGGAGCGTATGGAGCGGGCGGAGGAGTCAAAGCGGCTGAGGAGCCTGGACCGTTCGGAAGGCCCGGAGCAACCGTGCGAGGGGTACACGGTTCGCCAGCTGGCCGAGCTGTCGGGGTGCACGGTGCGAACGCTGCACCACTACGACGAGCTGGGACTGGTGCGCGCGCACCGCGCCGCGAACGGGTAACGTCGCTACGGGCCGGCAGAAGTCGCTCGTTTGCAGCAGGTGCTGCTGTACCGCGAGGCGGACATGCCGCTTTCGGACATCAAGCGGCTGCTGGACGACCCCGCCTTCGACGCGCGCTCTGCGCTGGCCGGCCACCTGCGCGAACTGCAAGCGCGTCGCAGGCGTTTGGACGGATTGATCGCGAGCGTGCGGCGCACGCTTGCCTGCATGGAAGGAGAGGACGCGATGAGCGACCGAGAAAGGTTCGAGGCATTCAAGCAAAGCCTTGTGGACGAAAACGAGCGGCGCTACGGCGCCGAGGTGCGTAAGCGTTGGGGCGACGATGCCGCGGACGCGTGCAACGCGAAGGTGATGGGCATGGACGAAGAGCAGTACGGGCGCGCGCAGGCGCTCGAACAGGAGGTGAAGGACGCGTTGGCGGCGGCCCTGCGCACGGGTGACACGACGGGCGAGGAGGCGCGGTGTGCGGCCGATCTGCACCGCCAGTGGCTCTGCTGCTTCTGGGGCGACGGAGCCTATTCGAAGGAGGCGCATCGCGGGCTGGCCGACGCCTACGTGGCCGACGAGCGCTTCAAAGCGTACTACGACGCCGTGGCACCGGGAGCGGCCGCGTTCCTGCGCGACGCCATCCATGCGTACTGCGCGTAGGGAGAGGGCGTCGCGTCATCGACGCCGTCAGGGAGGCGTTCGAGGTGGTCCGTGCGATCTGATGTGGTCAGTCTGCCCGCCTTGCACAGGCGGGCAGACTTTTCTTTCCGCGTCTCTTGATGTTGTACATAATGTCGTTGTACAATCAAGGGGATGACAGGAGGAAGCATGGACGATTCGATGGTGACGGCCCGTATGGCAACGTCAAAAAAGCGGAAAGGGGCAAGCGTTCTTGCGCGAGAAGGTTTAAGTGCCTCCCAGGCGATCAACCTCATGTACGACAGGCTGGTTGAAGAAGGTGGGGCGGGCTTCCTTCTTCCCGCCGATGCTCAGCCGCGCGACGAGGCGCGCTGGGTTGCTGCGGCGCGCTTCGTCGATTCCCTGTCGTCGAGGCGAAGCACGCGGTTCGACGATATGGGCAAAGCCGAGGTGAGGCGGGACAGGCTCCGCGCGAGGGGGCTGATCTAGCGTGGATCGGCTCAAGCTGCTGCTGGACACCAACGTGATCATCGACTACCTGCATGAACGAGAGCCACACTACCGAAAAACCCGGTTGCTCATGACGGCCGGGCGCGTTGGCGAGTTTGATCTGTGGATTACCTCGTCGCAGGTGACGGACCTCATATATATACTTTCTGATGGCGGCAGCCGCGCGTTGATCCCTCGCGTTCTCGAACAGCTGCGCGGTTTGCGGACGTTCGTCAACGTGCACGCCGTCGGCGACCGAGAGGTGGACAGAATGCTGGCCGCAGCGTGGAAAGACCCGGAGGATTCGCTCATATTCGAATCCGCGCTGGCGATGAGGGCCGACGCCATCGTCACGCGCAACCAGAAGGATTTCGAGTCAACGGTGATCAAAGTGGTTGATTGCGACGAGTTCTTCGCGTGGGTCCTGCGGGATTTCGGCCTCGACTACGACGAGGTTGCCATCTGACGGCATCGTCGGCGGCTGCGTCATTGCGCTCTTAAACCAAGCGGGGTTGGCCGCGTTGCCGGGAATCTGCAAAATTCCAATTCAAAATTGGCTGATTCCTGCAAAATTCCAATTGGGAAATCGCGAATTCCTGCAAAATTCAAGTTCGCTTGTTCAGAGGCTCAGAGAGCGGGACGTGGACGGCGGGCTTTTGGGCGGGGGTGGCGTGCCCGCAAGCCCGCTTGGGGTCATTCCACGTTCCGGTCCAAGCGGTTGATGCGCTCGGCCA